>DATAIW010000416.1:0-4822 GCA_036262455.1 Candidatus Limnocylindrales bacterium
GCCCGGGGGCGATTCGAGCTTCGGCCCGGGGTCCGTGATGACGTCCCCGGGCAGGGTGAGATCGGTCATCGTGGCGTCGGTCATGTCAGTTGCTCCCGGCCGGCGAGGCCGCCGGCTGAGAGGCGTGGGCGTTCGAGCCGCCGAGCTGGCCCAGCCCGATGAGGGCCGATGCGTTCGATGGCTCCTCGGCCAGGACCTGCTGATACAGCCCGGTCGCCGCGGTCGCGTCGCCGCGGGTGGCCGACACGAGGGCGAGCCCGAGGAGGGCGTCGATCTTCTTCGGCCCCTGGGTCAACGCCCCGAGCGTGGTCGACGCCTCGTCGAGGCGTCCGGCGCAGAAGGCGACCATCCCGTTCGCATAGCCGATGCCGGGCTGATCGGCGAGGGCGGTGTACCCGGTCACCAGGCCGGCGTACGGCTCGCACCAGCCCGACGGGACGAACATGACGGCCCGCCGGATGGCGATCACCCCGGTCTTCGGGTCGCCCGTCCCGATCAGCGCCATGCCGTAGCGATAGAGCGCATCGGCGTCGGCGCTGTTGATCTTGAGGGCCCGCTCGAGCGGCGCGATCGCGTCCGCCGGTCGCTGCTGCTCGAGGGCGATGACGCCCAGCTCGTAGTAGGCCTGCTGGAGCTGGGGGTCGGTGGCCGCGAACTCGCCACCCTTCGACCCGTCGACGATCGCCTGGAAGTCGGCGGCTGCCGCGTCGTACTGTTTCGTCGTGATGAGCGCGATCCCGCGGCCGAGGAGGGCGGGGCGGTTCTTCGAATCGCTCGTCAGGACCTGGCTGAACTGGGCGATCCCGTCCGCGTAGCGGTCGGCGGTGACGTAGGCCGCGGCGAGGTGATTCCGGGTGGCGAGATCGTCGGGCTTGGTCCTGACCGCCTCCTCGGCGGCCGCCACGGTCCGATCGGCCATCGCCGGGGCGGCATCGACGTGGCGGTCCATCCAGTACAGGACCGCGATCGTCGGCACGCCGATCACCAGGGTGAGGACCATGATCTTGATCGCGCGGTTGAGGGTTCGGTCGTCCAGGCCCCGGAAGGCCCGCGATGTCTGCATCTGGAATGTCAGTCCTTCGCGTCGGGTGTTCAGGCCGGTTCTCCGCCTCGACCGAAGGGATCAGGTCGAGACGGAGGCCCGGTCCTCGCCCGATCGTGGACTGTCGAGCCCGCGGTTCCCATCCGCCGACGGGTAGATATCGGGTACACGTCCGGTTCGCGACGTCATAGGACCGACGTCATGGCTCCGACGCCGAGGATCGACGTGAGGAGCCCGCGGTTTGACGAGCTGCGGTCCGGTTCGCGCTGGATCCGGAGCCGGGCCGGGTCAGGCGGCCGGGCTGCCGGTGAGGTGCCGCTCGGCGTCGGCCGGCTCGAACGCGACCGACGGGTGCCCGCCACGGAGCCGCTGGACGAGGCCGAGGACGGCCTGGGGTTCGCCGGGGATCTCCTGGCGCCGATACACCCACGTCGGACCGGGGCCGATGCACACTTCGATCACGAGCGTGGCCGGCGTCCGACGGAGGATCTCGAGCGGGTCGATCCCGCTCGTTCGCTCCACGACCACCATGTCGGGAAGCGCGGCGATGGCCGCATTGACCCCCGCCCGGTCGTTCGCCTCGACGTACTCGATGTCGAGACCCGGCTCCAGGCCGAGCATCCGTCCAACGCCCTCGCCGAGGAGCGGGTGGTCGTACAGGATGGCCAGACGGACGGACGGCGTGTCCAAGGCGAGCTCCAATGGGTTCGAATGCCGCGATCGTATGGTGGTCGATCGTCGAGCACCATCCCCGGACCGACACAGACGAAGCTGCCCGTCGGCCTATCGACGGATACCCTGCCGGCTCCGGCTCGATCTGGAGCGCGACGCCCCGTCAGGACGGGCGGACGGCCCAGCCCTGCCGCACCACGTAAGCCGCAGCCTGGATCCGGTTCTCGAGCTGGAGCTTCTCGAGGGCGTTGTGAACGTGGTTCTTGACGGTCCCCTCGGTGATCGAGAGGCGGACGCCGATCTCCTTGTTCGACATCCCGGTCGCGACGAGCTGGAGCGTCTCGATCTCGCGCCTGGTCAGCGTCTGTTCCTCGACCGTCGGCGCGACGTGGATCGGGCGCCGCTCGCGGACGTCGCGGAGGAGGCGTCCGGCGATGGCCGGGGACAGCGGCGTCTCGCCGCGCATGACGGCCCGGATCATGTCGTAGAGGTGTTCCGGGCGGAGATCCTTGAGCAGGTAGCCGTCGGCGCCGAACCGGATGGCATCGAAGAGGTGGTCATCCGACTCGGAGACCGTGAGCATGATCACGCGTACCGCCGGGAACTGCTCCTTGATGAGGTGGACCGCGGCGATCCCGTCCATGACCGGCATCTCGACATCCATCAGGACGACGTCGGGCTCGAGCTCACGGGCCAGCTCGAGCGCCTGGAGGCCGTTCTCGGCCTGGCCGACCACCGTGAAGTCCGGCTGGTCGCCGATCAGCGTCGCGAGAGCGGTCCGGAACAGCGGCTGGTCTTCAACCAGCAATATTCGCGTAGGACTCGTGGCGGTCATCATGGAGAGGCCTCGATGCTGGGGCCGTGATCCCGGCCGCCTGGGGCAGGCGGGCGACCACCCGCGTCCCCTCCCCCGGGGCACTGTAGATCATGAGCGTGCCACCGACGAGGTTCATGCGCTCGCGCATCGCGTGCAGGCCGAAGCCGTCCTCGCGCCCGCCGAGCTCCTTGGGATCGAAGCCGCGACCGTCGTCGTCCACGCTGAGGCAGATGCCAAGCTCATCGCCGACGACGCGCACGACGGCCCGGGTCGCACCGGCATGCTTGCGGATGTTCGTGAGTGCCTCCTGGATGACCCGGATGACCTGGATCTCCGCGCCGGGCGCCAGGCCGAGGTCGTCGGGGAGCTCCGTCTCGAGGCGGCCGGCGAGGCCGGTCTGGTGGCTGAACTTCTCGAGGTAGATGCGGAGGCTTCCGAGCAGGTCCCGTTCGGCGTGGCTGGACTCTCGCAGACCGAGGATCGCCTCCCGAACGTCGACATAGGCTTCGTGGGTCAGGTCGCCGAGGGCGGCGATCTCGGCCGCGAGGGCGGCGTGGTCGCGGACCTCCGAACGCCCTTCGAGAGCGCGCAGCCGGAGGTGGCTGGTCGCGAGCACCTGGGCGAGGCTGTCGTGCATCTCCCGGGCGATTCGCTCGCGCTCCGCCACGATCGCGGCCATCGCGTCACGCTGTCGAAGGTCGGCGCTCACGACGGCAATGGCCGCAAGATCGGCCAGCCCCGCGAGGAGGTCCCGATCGAGGTCGTCGAACGGCTCCCCCCGCTGCCGTGCCACCCACAGCTCACCGAGCGTCGCGTCGGAGCTCCGCAGCGGCGCTTGCGCGATGTTGCCCCACGTTCGTGCCGCCTTGACCGGGCAGATCGGGCTCTTCGAGTGGAGACTCTCGATGGGGCCGGCGGCGGACCGGATGAAGCAGGTGAGCCCGTCACCCGTCGGCGGATCGGTCTCGAGGACGTGCGCCTGGCGAAGAGCAGCCGACGCCGACTCACTGAGGCAGAGGGTCGCCTCGTCCACTTCGAGGAGGTCGTGGGCATGGAGGCTGATCGACCCGAGGATGTCCGCGAGCGGCTGTCGATTCGTCACCTGGAGCGCAATGTCGTAGAGCGCGCTCGACTGGCGCCGCCGCCGCCGCAGATCGACGACGAGCTGGCGCACCTGGATCGCACTGGCGATCTCGTGGGCGATCAGCTCGACTACTCCGAGATCGACCGGCCCGGTCGCGCCGTGGTCCGCAGGTCCGATCCAGAGCTGACCCACGAGGGCGGTCCCGGACCGTAGCGGGATCTCGAGGTGACTGGTCGGGTTCACCGGCGGGGCGTCATCGGTGGCGCGGCGGATCGTCCGGGCCACGCCCTTGGTCTGGGGGTCGGCGAGGATCTCGACGGACGCTTCCCGGGCCCCGGTCGCGTCCATCAGCGTTGTGAGCGCTCGCTGGATCACCTCGTCGAGCGGGTCGTCCTCCTGGAGATCGACCGAAACGGCCGTCGCGAGCCGGAGGTCGCGGTTCTGCCGGATCAGCGAGCGCTGAGCCCGCCCGATGCCGGCGAGCATCAGCCCCGTGAACGCCAGGACGGCGGCGATGGCCAGGCCGGCGGAGATGAGGTGGTCGAGGTCCGTCCCGACCGACGGAGCGATCAGAATCGCCCGACCGATCTCGCCGACGATCACCGCGGTGACGGGCAGGAAGACGGCCAGCAGCTTCAGGCCGCGCAGGTTCGACTCGTCGGGCACCGAATCGGACAACGGCAGACGACCGCTCATCTCAGGCCAGGGGCTCCCTTCAGGCGAGCGCTGATCGCTCGACGCCCTTACCTTCGGTCACGTCGATGGCCCCGACACCTGCCCATTGGGCTCCCGCCCAAGGGCCATACAGCCCGTAGCGGGCGGGCCGCCCCGATCGGCCCCCGTGCGCTCCCGCCGGCGAACGCGGTCAGGTTGACATGGGCGTGGCGACGCTGGCGCTCTTGATCCTGGTCGGGTGCGGCCCATCGAAGGGATCGCGCGCCCACGAGAGCGAAGCGTCCGGCGGCCTGTGCTGCACTGCCGTCGGTTCGACCGATGTCGTCTATGTGGTCGCAAAGTGGGTTCGGCCTCTCGGACAGCATCACTGGGTACGTCTGGGGTGAGGCCACAGGTGGATCCGCTTGCCCGTCGTCAAACTCCGGATCCTTCTACGACTGGGAGAAGTACGACAGAGCGTGGGCTGGACCTATGTCACGAGCTCAACCGTGTATCGGTATTGGTCCAGTATGGTCGGAGCGCCGTGCTGGAC
>DATAIW010000417.1:0-10659 GCA_036262455.1 Candidatus Limnocylindrales bacterium
GTCGCGGCTCGGAGCGGCGGATTCCTGTACTGCGTGTCCCTCGTCGGCGTCACCGGCGCCCGGGCCGAGCTCCCCGCAACGGTCGCCGAGCTCGTCCGCGACGTCAGCGCGGTCTCGCCGGTGCCGGTCGGTGTCGGCTTCGGGGTGAGCCAGGCGGCCCACGTGCGGGCGATCGCGGCCACCGGAGCGGGCGGGGTCATCGTCGCGAGCGCCCTCGTCGACGCGCTCGGCGAGGACGGGACCGACGTCGCCGCGATGGAGCGACTCGTCCGCGATCTCGCGGCCGCCACGCGAACGAGCGTCGACGCCCTCATCTGACCCGGTCATTCCTGGTGCAGGCCGCGATACGTGACAGGTGAGCGCCGTCTGCCATCGTGACGACATGCTCTTCGTCGACCGTCTCCGCCCGATCAGGCAAGCCACCCAGGTTCTGCGTGTCGCCGCCCACGTCGCGCGCCGTCAACGGACGCTCGAGCGCGCGATCCGCAACATGCCTGATCCCGTGCCCTGGGACTGGGCCGCTCCGCGGCTCATGCCGCTCCTGTCCGGGCCGCAGTTCGACGATCCCGAACTGCCAATCGTCCGAATGACGTCGGAGCTTGGCCCGGCGATCGAGTTCGGACTCGATCTCGGCGGGGTGTTCCTGACCGTGGATCGACGCGTCGCCGAACGCTGGGAGTGCTCGGCCGAGCAGCTGCTGGAACGGGGCCTCAAGAACCTCCGCGATCGCGCCGCGAAGATCGCTCCCGATCAGGTCGTCGCGGGCGTCATGAGCGGTCGCACGATTCGCGTCCTCCGCGATCGGCCGACGTGGGCGAGCTCGACCCTCCTCGATCTGCCAACGATCCACCGGCTCTTCGGCGCCCACGACCAGCTCCTGGCCGCGCCGACGACGGGCTGCGTCGTAAGCCTGCCCATCGATACGCCGACCCGAACCGCGGCGGACATCGTCATCGACTTCGAGGGACCGCTGACCTCGCTCTTCCTGGATCCGTTCGTCATGGAGGACGGGACGCTCCTGTGGGGAGGTGATGTGTCCGCCGACGACCTCGACGACGACTGCGGCGAACCATGGACATCATGATGCCTTGGTTATAGACTTCATGATGTGTCAACCAGGACGACGCTGACCCTGGACGACGACGTGGCGGATCGCCTCGCGCGTGAAGCGCGTCGATCCGGCCGGTCGTATCGCGCCGTCGTGAACGCGGCGCTGCGACGGGGACTGGACACGGTCATCGATGCATCGGAGCCGTTCCGCCTCAACTCGGCTGAGATGCGGCGTCGACCCGAGTTCGACCTCGATCACATCGAGGACCTGCTCGATCGACTCGACGGGCCCCAGCGCCGATGATCGTGATCGACGCGAATCTCCTGCTTTACGCGTACGACGAGGCGGACCCGCGCCACCCGGTCGTGGCGCGCTGGTTCCAGAGCCTGATGTCCAGCTCCGACGATGTCGGTCTGCCGCTACTCGCCATCCTGGCGTTTATCCGCCTCTCGACGGACCATCGCGTCTTCGAGCAGCCGCGATCGGTCGCCACCGCCCTCGCCATCGTCGAATCGTGCCTGTCTCGCCCGAACGTTCGGCTGCTGGAGCCAACGGGGGGACACTGGGCGACGCTCGCGGACCTGGCAGCCCGCGGACAGGCGCGTGGCCCTCAGTTGATGGACGCGCATCTCGCCGCCCTGACGATCGAGCACGGTGCCACGCTCGCGACCGCGGACCGCGGATTTGCTCGCTTCCCGGGCCTGCGAACGCTCGATCCGACCGCCGCCTGACTCGTCGGTTGCCGGTACCAGACAGCATCCGACGGCCCCTGGTGGCACCCTGAGGCTCATGACGAAGCCCATTCTCGTGACGATCGAACACACGGCCGGGAAGACGTTCGCGACCGCCGCCGACTGGCCCGGCTGGAGCCGCTCGGGCAAGACCGAGGAGCTTGCGCTCGGGGCCCTCGTCGCGTACGCCCCGCGCTACGCCGTCATCGCGGACGCCGATCATCGCCGGATTGCGGCAGGCCCGACGATCGAGGATCTCGACGTCGTCGAGCGCAACGCGGGCTCGGCCGGGACGGAGTACGGCGTGCCGAGTCGGCCGAGCGACCACGACGCCCGCCCGACCGAGGCCGACGATGCGAAGCGGCTGGCCGGGCTGGTCGAAGTAGCCTGGGTCTTCTTCGATCGGACCGCGGCCGCCGCACCCGAGGAGCTCCGCAAGGGACCGCGCGGCGGCGGACGCAACACGTCGAAGGTCATCGCCCACGTGATGGACGCGGACCGGGCGTACGCAAACGAGATCGGGATCAAGGTCCGCGAGTTCGCGCCTGACGATCGCGCCGCGATCGCGGCCATGCGCGCCGCGATGCTCGAGGTCCTGCGGGCCGCGCGCGATGGCACGCCGCTCGCCGGCCGTCGCTGGCCGGCCCGCTATGCCGCCCATCGGATCGCCTGGCACGCCCTCGACCACGCCTGGGAGATCGAGGACCGCACCGAATAGGCACGATCGCGCGTCATGGCGTGGCGTCTCGCTCGAAGATCGAACCGAATCGACCCGGCGACGCACTCATCGGCATGGAGGCCGTCCTGGACCAGTCGCCGCCGACCCTCGCCCACCTCGTCGCCGCCGCCCGCCGCGGCGATCGCGACGCGTTCCGCGCGCTCGTCGAGCCAGACCTGCCCGCGGCCCTCGGCACGGCCCGGATCGTGACCCGCTCCGAGGCGGATGCCTCGGACGCCGTCCAGGAGGCGCTGCTCTCGGCGTGGCGAGGTCTCGACGGCCTGCGCGAACCCGAGGCGTTCCGGGCCTGGTTCCGGCGCCACGTCGTTCGGGCCGCGTTGCGCGCCGCCAGCCGCCGCGGGCGCGTCGTCGAGCTCGATCTCACAGCGAGCGCGCCCGAGGGCGAGCTCGATCGGGCCCTCGAGCAACGGACCCTCGGTCGGGCGTTCGCTCGGCTGGATCCGCCCGACCGGCTGCTGCTCACGCTCCATCACTTCTGGGGCCTGCCGATCGCGGAGACCGCGGCCCATCTCGACATCCCGGAGGGAACGGTGAAGTCGCGGGTCCACTACGCGATGGATCGACTGCGCGCCGCCTACGCGGCGGAGGAACGACGATGAGCGACGACTTCGAAGACCTCCTGAAGCGCTGGTTGCGCGACCACGGCGCGACCGATCGTTCCGCGATCGAGGCGGTGGCGGGTCACGTCGCCGTGCTGCCGCCCCGGCGTCGGCGCCAGCTCGGCCCGCTCGCCGTCGCGGCGGCGGTCATCGTCGCGATCGGCCTGGCCGCCTTCGCGCTGGTGCCGCGGCAGAGCTCGGTCACGAGCCAGCCTTCGAGCCCGGTCCCGCCGGATCCGGCGGCGTTCGCCGGGGATGCGCGTCTCGCTCGCTGCGGCGCGTCGGTCGACACCGCTCTCGACGTCTTCGAGATGGGCCGCGCCCGCGACTATCGCCTGCACCTGCCGGCGATGGGCCTCTCGCCGGAGCTCGATGTCGATACGCCGGGCTTCGTCGTCGTCTTCCGCGACATGCAGCCATTTGCGGTCCTGGGCGCGCCGCCGCCGGCCGGCCAGACCTGGCCGCCGCGCAGTCTGGCGCCGGGCCACCACGACGTCTGCATCCTGGTCGGCGCCGATCCGGCAACCGCCGAGTTGAACATCTACGACGACGTCGACATCACCGGCCTGGCCGCATTCGTTGCCGGCACCGACCCGTCGACGTCCTCGGGGCCGGATGCCACGGCGTCCGTTGCGGCGTCGCCGTCCATCGAGCCATCGTTGACGCCCGAACCTGCGCCCGCCTGGGTCGACCGTCTCGCCGGCCAGCTCGAATGCACGGGTGAGGTCGCGAACATCGGCGACGAGGTGTCCGGGACGGCCGGAACCGACCCGCTGGGCCCGACCGCGGCTGCGGCACTCACCTCCTTCCTCGGTCCCACGAACGCGTACGCGAGCCTGCCGGCCGGTGGCTTCACCCAGATCCACGTCGACATCCATTGGGCGAGCTTCGGTCACCTCGTCGGCGGTCGACTCAAGGCCGTCATCGTCCTGACCGACATCAGCGACTTCGGGCCCGGCTGGGTCGTCCGAGGGATCCGGGCCTGCGATGCCTCGGAGTTCGACCCGGCGGTCCCGCTGACCTTCCCGGTCACCATCTGGACCGATTCCTCCGGTGCCCGGGTCTCGACCGATCTGATCCGCTCGATGGCCGGGCCTGCCCATTGCGGCTGGGACACGGTGACCTTCCTGCAGTTCGGCGGGGACCTGTACTTCCGCGATCCGAAGGGCGCCATGAACGCGTGGACGACGACGTCCTTCGAACCGCGCGCCCTGATCCCGCGAAACGCCGAAGCCAGCGGCTACCGCTCCGGCGGCGCAGCCCTGTGGACGGTTCCGGGCGGCGATGCGTACCTGGACTTCTCCGGCCATGTCGAGCGATGGCCGCGATCCACCGACTCGACCATCGGCTGCATGTGAACCGGGTCGCGGCTGCGCGGCTCGCCCTGAACCTGGATCCTGGGCGCAGGCCTGGGGATCCTGCGGCTCAGTCGTCCTCGGCCGTCGGCGGAACCCCGCCGAAGGGCGCGGCCCGGCGCTCGCGGTTCCGGTCGCGCCGCTCGAGGCTGCGGGCGATCACGAACAGGCGCTTGAAGATCGCGAGGAGGTCGGCCTGGGGGGTCGGGCCGTCGTTCGCCATCGAGACGCGGAGGAGGACCTCGCGTTCGCGCAGCGGGTCGCGGATCGCCCGGAGCCCGGTCGTCGCCTTGACCCGCCCGACCTCGCGGGCCAGCTCGGCGCGGTCATTCAACAGCCGGACGATCCGGCGGTCGACGGCGTCGATCCGTCGACGCAGGCGGCGCAGCTCCGCCGGTTCGTCGGGGCCGGCGCCGGGACCCTGCCGCTCAGCCACCCCCGGCCTCCCCGAACCGCGCGGCGATCGCCTCGAGCGCCAGGAGGTAGCCGCGCTTGCCCTGTCCGACGAACGACGCGACCGCGACGTCGTGCAGGAAGTTGACCGACCGGAACGCCTCGCGGGTCGAGGGATCCGACAGGTGGACCTCCCAGAACGGCCGCTGGACGCCGAGCAGGGCGTCCCGGAGCGAGACGGAGGTGTGCGTCAGCCCGCCCGCGTTGACGATCACGACGTCGAAGTCGCGCCGGTGGAGCCGGTCGATCAGCGCCCCCTCGTGGTTCGACTGGAAGAAGTCCGCGTCGAGGCCGAGCTCAACAGCGCGCGCGGCGATCTCGGCGTGGATGTCGTCGAGCGTGTCGTGGCCGTAGATCTCCGGCTCGCGCGAGCCGAGCAGGTTCAGGTTCGGTCCCTGGAGGACGAGGACGCTGGTCATGACGGACCTCCGGGCGGCGCGAGCAGTGAGGATGCCGCCCGCTCGACGACATCTGCCGGCACGTCGGCACGGACGACGGAGCCGTCGGCCGTCGGCAGGACCCAGCGCAGCGCCCCGTCCGCGTGCTTCTTGTCGGCGGCGAGGGCGCCCAGGACGGTCGCGAGCGGGTAGGGGAGCCGCTCGGTCGCCAGCCCGAGGGCCGTCAGCAGGCGCTCGATCCGCTCGCCCCGATCCTCCGGTGTCACCCCGAGCTCCCGCCCGATCCGGACCGCTCCGCGCAGCCCGTGGGCGACTGCCTCGCCATGGAGCAGGTCGCCGAACCCGCCGGCGGCCTCGACCGCGTGGCCGAGGGAATGCCCCAGGTTGAGTCTGATCCGGCCATCGGCGGCACCCTGTTCCTTCTCGTCGGCATCGACCACCGCGACCTTGGCCCAGGCCGTCCGTTCGACGAGCTCCGCGATCGCCCCGCCGGCGAACGCCGCTTCGTCGCCGCGGGCGACCGCCTCGCCGTCTCGCTCGAGGAGGGCGAAGAGCAGCTCGTCGCCGAGCGCCGCCATCTTGACCGCCTCGCCGAGCGCGGCCCGTCGCTGCCGCTCCGGGAGGGAGCGCAGGAACGCGATGTCGATGACGACCGCGGCCGGCGGATGGAACGCGCCGACGAGGTTCTTGCCCTCCGGCAGGTCGACCCCGGTCTTGCCGCCGATCGATGAATCGATCTGGGCGACGAGCGTCGTCGGGACCGCGATGATCGGCACGCCGCGCAGCCAGCTCGCGGCCAGGAACCCGGCCGCGTCGCCCAGCGCGCCACCGCCGATCGCGACGAGCGGCTCGCCTCGCTCCGCGCGCAGGCTGGCGAGCCGACTCGCGGCCTCCTCGACGACCGCCATCCGTTTCGCCGACTCACCCTGCGGCAGGAGGATCCGCTCGACCGGCCAGCCGTCGTCGGCCAGCGCGGCACCGATGGCCTCGCCGGCCGCCGACCACGCACCTGGCTCGGAGACGAGGATCGCCCGCCGGGCACGGAGGCCGCGGAGGGTGTCGCCGATCAGCGCTGTCGCGATGCCCTCACCGATCACGAGTTCGCCGCCGAGCGAATGGCCGCGCAGGAGGACGGACGGCTCGTCTTCGCGGGCCGCGCGGGCGACGAGCTCGTCGATCCGCTCGACGATGGAGGCGAGTTCGGCGACGCCGTTCATCCGCTGGGCGGCGGAGTAGAACCGGTCGCGCTCGCGGGCGAGGTCGCGGATCGCACCCATCGGATCCCGACCGGCCATCAGCGGCCGGACGTTTGGCGAGCGGCGGAGACGCTGGGCCAGCACCTCTGGCCGGACGTCGAGCCAGACCGGGACCCGGCCGCGGTACAGGGCCCAGCGATTGCGCGGATCGATCACTGCGCCGCCACCGGTGGCGACCACCGAGCGGACGGCCGGCCCGCGATCCGCCGGCCCGAGGTCGGCGACGGCCTGCCGCTCGAGCGCCCGGAAGGCGGCCTCGCCGCGTTCGGCGAAGATCTCCGGGATCGTCTTCCCGACGGATTTCTCGATCACGTCGTCGAGGTCGACGAACGACGCGCCGTGGCGATGGGCGAGCCGCCGCCCGACGGCACTCTTGCCGCTGCCAGGGAGCCCGACGAGGACGACGTCCATGTCTCGATCCGGTCTAGTCGTCGCCGCCGGAGCCGGCCTCGTCGCCGCCGGCCGCGATCGGATCGACGGCACCGCGCCGACCGCCGGCGACGGGGGCGCCGATCGGCCCGGAGATCCGCGCGACATATCGATCGAGCGCGTCGCGGGTGTCGGCGATCGTGTCGCCACCGAACTTGTCGAGCATCGCGTCGGCCAGAGTCAGCATGACCATCGCCTCGGCGACGACGCCAGCTGCGGGCACGACGCTGATGTCGGACCGCTCGTAGTGGGCCTTGTCGACCGCTTCGCCGCTGACGAGGTCGGCCGACGGCAGGGGCCGGGCCAGCGTCGAGATCGGCTTGACGGCGCCGCGCACGACGAGCGGCTCGCCGTTCGTGATCCCGCCCGTCAATCCGCCGGCGTTGTTCGAGCGGTGGATCCAGCGGCCGCCCTCGCCGCGCCCCGCGATCACATCGTGGACCGCCGACCCGAACCGCTTCGTCTGCTCGAAGCCCAGCCCGAACTCGACGCCCTTGACGATGTTGATGCTCATCACCGCCGCCGCCAATGCCGCATCGAGGCGGCGATCCCAGTGGACATACGATCCGAGCCCGATCGGCAGGCCGTGGGCGACAACCTCGAACACCCCGCCGACCGTGTCGCCGTTCGAGCGTGCCTCGTCGATCCGGGCAATCATCGCCGCCTCCGCGGCAGGATCCGGACAGCGCAGCGGCGACGCGTCCGCCTCGTCGCGCGTACGGGTCGCCCGCGCCGGGTCGACCGCCACCCCGCCGACCTCCGCCGTGAATGACCAGACCTCGACACCGAGCGCGCCGAGGATCGCCCGGGCGACACCGCCGGCCGCAACCCGTGCCGCCGTCTCGCGCGCTGACGCCCGCTCGAGGACGTTCCGGACATCGTTGAAGCCATACTTGAGCGCCCCGGCCAGGTCCGCGTGTCCCGGTCGAACGCGGGTGACCGGCGTCGCCCGCTTGTTGCCGTCAGCGGCGGCTGCCGCCAGCTCGGCCGACTCGTCGTCGGACAGGCCCTCGACCTGCATGACCCGCGTCCAGTTGTCCCAGTCGCGATTGGCGACGAGGAGCAGGATCGGCGATCCGAGCGTCATCCCGTGGCGGACGCCGCCGGCGATGTCGGCCCGATCCTGTTCGATCGCCTGGCGCGCCCCGCGCCCGTAGCCGCGCTGGCGACGCGCGAGATCGATCGCGAGGTCATCGCCGCCGAGCGGCAGCCCCGCCGGGACGCCCTCGACGGTCACCGCCAGCGTCCTGCCGTGCGATTCTCCGGCGGTCAGCCAGCGAAGACGTCCCATCAGGTGGTGGACCGGCCGGTCAGGCCGCGCCCGAGGTCGCCGGCCCGGCTGCCGCGAGTGGGTCGTCGCCGGCGGGTTCGCCTTCGGCCGATCGAACGCCGCCGGCGCGCGCCTCCGAGAGAGCCCGCTGCATGAGCTCGATGGGAGCCGCGAGCCCCGTCCACAGGGTGAACGCCGCGGCGCCCTGGTGGAGCAGCATCTGCTCCCCGTCTGACACCGTGCAACCGGCGGCCGAAGCATCGCGAAGCAGTCGCGTCTGGGCGTAGATCAGGTCGAGGACGAGCAGGTCGGGCGGGAGGATCTCGGCAGAGATGGGGGAGGCGTCGCTCGTCAGCCCGATCGAGGTCGCGTTGACGAGGACCTTGGACTTGGCGAGCTCGGACTCGATGATCGACTCGTGCCAGGGCATGGCCCGCAGCTCCATGTGGGCGGCGCTCCGCCCGAAGTGCTTGACCAGCGCCTCCGCCCGGTGGAGATGGCGGTTGAACACGATGATCCTCTGGAAGCCCTCGCGGATCAGGCCGAAGACGACGGCCCGCGACCCGCCGCCCGCGCCGAGGACGATCGCGTGACGTGGCATTTTCTGGCGCCCGACGAGCTTGTCGAGGGCGATCTTGAAGCCCGGGACGTCGGTGTTGTGGCCGACGAGGCGCTTGCCCTCGCGGGTGATCGTGTTGACCGCGCCGGTTGCCTGGGCATCCTCGGTGAGGCGGTCGACGAGCGGCACGACCCGCTCCTTGTGGGGGATCGTGACGTTCGCCCCGAGAAACTCGTCGCCGCGGATCTCGCCGATCGCGTCGGGCAGGGCGATCGGGGCGCGGTCCCAGAGCTCATACGCGGCATCGATGCCCTGGTCGTCGAAGGCGGCCTGATGCATGGCGCCCGACAGCGAGTGGGCAACGGGATGACCGATCAGGACGACGCGCTTGGTCATGAGCCAACCCTTCCGAGATCGTCGAAGAAGCCGGGATAGGAGATCGAGGCGCTGCCGGGCCGGAGGACGGTCGTCCGACCGGCGGCCAGGAGACCGGCGATCGCGAACGTCATCGCCAGGCGATGGTCGTCGAGGCTGTCGACGGTCGTCCCCGCGAGGGGCCGCCCGCCGTGGATACGAAGATCGTCGCCGTCGACGGTCATGTCGACGCCGAGGGCCCGCAGTCCGTCGGTCGTGCCGCGGATCCGATCGGACTCCTTGTGGCGGAGCTCGTCGGCACCGCGGATCGTGGTGGTCCCCTCGGCATGGGCCGCGGCGAGGCAGAGGATCGGGATCTCGTCGATCGCGGCCGCGACGTCGTCGGGCCCGAGCTCGATGGCCCGCAGCGCGGACGAGCGGACCCGGAGGTCCGCCAGCGGCTCGCCGACGCCTTCCTCGGAGGGCGAGGCGGGTGTGGCGCGTCGGCCAGCGACCGCGGTCTCCTCGATGTCGGCGCCCATCGCCCGCAGCAGGTCGATGACCGCACGTCGCGTCGGGTTGACGCCCACGCCGCGGACGACGAGATCGGCGTCGGGGTGGATCGCTGCCGCGACGAGCCAGAAGGCGGCCGCCGACACGTCGCCCGGGACGCGCTCGTCGATCGCCGTCATCGTCCGCCCTCCTTCGAGACTGACCGCCACCGCCCCGCGACGCCCGTCGGCGTCGACCGGCGCGAGCCGCTCCGTCGTGACGCCGATGCCACGCGCCCGCAGCATCCGCTCGGTGTGATCGCGCGTCGCGACGGCTTCGCGGACGGTCGTCCGACCCTCCGCCCGGAGTGCCGCCAGGAGGATCGCCGACTTGACCTGCGCGCTCGGGACCGGGGTCCACCGATCGACGGCGTGCAGAGGATGGCGACCGATGACGGTGAGTGGGGGAAGGGAGTCGTCGGATCGGGCGAGGAGCGTCGCGCCCATCGCGCGAAGTGGCTCGATGATACGGGCGACCGGTCGCCGTCGCAACGAATCGTCCCCGTCGAGGACGCTCCGGAACGGAAGCCCGGCCAGGATCCCGGCGAAGAGGCGCAGGCTCGTCCCGGAGTTGCCGCAGTCGAGGTTGGCCGCCGGCTCGCGCAGCCCGTCCACGCCCGGCGAATTGACGAGGTAATCGACCGTCGCGGACGTGGACCGACCGGGCTGCGCCGCGTCGACCCGCTCGACCATTGCCCCGAGCGCCCGACAGACGCCCGCCGTCGAGCGGACGTCGGCGCCGTCGCCGGCACCGTCGATCCGGCTCTCGCCGGCCGCGAGCGTCGCGAACATCAAGGCCCGGTGGCTGACCGACTTGTCGCCGGGCAGCGACAGCTCGCCGCGCAGCCGGGCGGCCGGCCGGATGACGGCAGCGTCGGTCGACGTCGTGGTCATCGCCGCGTTCGCATCGTGGA
>DATAIW010000418.1:0-4236 GCA_036262455.1 Candidatus Limnocylindrales bacterium
CGGGATTCGCCCTCGAGGGCGATGGTCCCGGCGAGGACGTGTCGCTGATCGAGCTGCTGCGGGAGCCCGCCCGCCGCGCCCCGGATTCGCTCGCCGGCCAGCTGCGCTACGTCCGCGAGCACTGGGGCTGGCTCCTCGGCACGGCCCTCGACGAGCTGCTCGGCCGAATCGACATCGCGATCGGCGTCCTGACCGAGGAAGAGCACGGCCTCCACGTCCGGTTCGGCGGGTTCGGCGGCGGAGGCGGCGGTGGCGGCGAAGCGCCATCGTTCGCGGGTGCCGAGGTCGAGGCCGAGCGCTTCTCCGAGGACCTCGACTGGATGCCGCGGCTCGTGCTCCTCGCCCGGAGCACCTATGTCTGGCTCGACCAGCTCTCGAAGCGCTACGGCCGCGATATCCGGACGCTGGACGCGGTTCCCGATGAGGAGCTCGCCTCGATCGCCCGGCGCGGGGTCACGGGCCTGTGGCTGATCGGTCTCTGGGAGCGCTCGAGCGCATCCGAGCGGATCAAGCGCTGGCGCGGCAACGCCGACGCCGTGGCGTCCGCGTATTCGCTCGACGACTACCGGATCGCCGACGACCTGGGCGGCGAGGATGCCCTCGCCGACCTCCGGACCCGCGCCTGGCGCCACGGCATCCGGATGGCGAGCGACATGGTCCCGAACCACATGGGGATCGACTCGCGCTGGGTCATCGACCACCCGGAGCGCTTCATCGGGCTCGACGAGCCGCCCTACCCGGCCTATCGGTTCGAGGGCAAGAATCTCGCCAGCGATCCCCGGATCGAGATCCGGATCGAGGACCACTACTGGGACGACAGCGATGCGGCGGTCGTCTTCGAGCGGCGCGACACCGCGACCGGCGAGCGGCGCTACCTCTACCACGGCAACGACGGCACGAGCTTCCCATGGAACGACACCGCCCAGCTCGACTTCCTCAGGGCCGACGTCCGCGAGACCGTGATCCGGACGATCCTCGACGTCGCCCGGCGCTTCCCGGTCATCCGCTTTGACGCGGCGATGGTCCTCGCCAAGAAGCACGTCGAGCGGCTCTGGTACCCGGAGCCGGGAGCCGGCGGCGCGATCCCCTCGCGGGCCGAGCGCGCCATCTCGAAGGCCCGCTTCGACGAACTGATGCCCGAGGAGTTCTGGCGCGAGGTCGTCGACCGGGTCGCGGCCGAGGCACCGGACACGCTCCTCCTGGCCGAGGCGTTCTGGCTGCTCGAGGGCTACTTCGTCCGGACCCTCGGGATGCATCGCGTCTACAACAGCGCGTTCATGCACATGATCCGGGACGAGGACAACGCCGGCTACCGGAAGGTGATCCTCGACACGATCGAGTTCGACCCCGCCATCCTCGGGCGCTACGTCAACTTCCTGACGAACCCGGACGAGGAGACCGCGATCGAGCAGTTCGGGACCGGCGACAAGTATTTCGGTGCGGCGACGATGCTCGCGACGTTGCCGGGCCTGCCGATGATCGGCCACGGCCAGATCGAGGGATTCACCGAAAAGTACGGGATGGAATACCGGCGGGCCCGGCTCGACGAGGTCCCCAATGCCGGATTGATCGGCTATTTCGAGGCCCAGATCGTGCCGCTGCTGCGGGAGCGACGGCGATTCGCCGGGTCGGCCGACTTCCGGCTGTACGACGTCGTCGGGGACGATGGGTCGACCGTCGAGGACGTGTTCGCCTACTCGAACGGACGCGCCGAGGAGCGGTCCCTGATCGTCTACCACAACCGGTTCGCCGACAGCGCCGGGTGGATCCGCGATAGCGTTTCCTTCGCGGTCAAGCACGACGACGGGACGAAGACGACGCGACGGGACACCCTGGGCGACGCGCTCGGCCTCGTCGGTCCGGCCGACGGCTGGCTCCGGTTCCGCGATCGACGGGCCGGTCTCGAGTCCCTCCGCTCGGTCGGCGAGATCCGCGATCGCGGGCTCCGCGTCGAGCTCGGCGCCTACGAATGTCTCGTCCTCGACGACCTCCGCGAGGTCGTCTCGACCGCCGAGACCCCGTGGGCCGGGCTCGCGGACGAGCTCCACGGCCGGGCCATCCACTCGCTCGACGAGGCCCTCGCCGACCATCGCCTTCGGCCGGTCCACGCCACGGTCGGGCGCTTGCTCGGCGCGATGACGCCCGACGACGTCGCCGGCCGGCGCGACGAGCTCCTCGCCGCGGCCGGGCTGCCGCCGGCGCCGACCCGCCATCCGGAGGCGGCGTCCCGGGCGACCGCGGGCAAGCCGGTTCAACCCGTCGGCATCGACCCTGCGGCACGCGCCGCCGTCCGGCTGGCGCCGCTCGATCGCGCCCGGTTCGACGACCTTCGGGTCGGCGTGGCCCTGCGTGCCGCCGGCTTCGATCAGGAGGCGATCGAACGGACGCGTGTCGCGCTCGGCCTGGCGACGCCGAGCGCCGTGCCCGCCGCCGCCGCTCTCGTGACCGCCTGGCTGGCCGACCCGGCGGTCCGGGCGTTCCTCCAGGTGCACGAATGGGATGGCGCCGAATGGCTCGTCCGCGAGCGCTGGGTCGCGCTCGTGCGGCTTGCCGATCAGCTCGATCGGGCGTTGGGCGCGAAGCGCACATCGCCGGCGATCGCGCGCCTCCTGCCGGCCGCCGAAGCGGCTCTCGACCGGGTCGACGCGATCCCGCATGTCGTGTCGCCTTCGCGAGCCCGTTCCGCGGCGGTGGTGGCGGCTTCGGGCCCACGACCGGACGGACCGCCCTCGGCGCGCGACCGCCGCCGGCGGAGCTGACCGCCGACATCGGCTGGCCAGCAGTCCACCCGTCCGCCGGGGCGGACCCGAATGTTCTCGTGGTGGCCGTTCCGGACCGCGGCTGGGACGGCAGGCCGCGAAATCCTCGTGGACCCCTCGAATACCCAGGGATTGACGCGTCGTTGCGGTCATTCTCGCCTCGACGAGCCTACCGCCAGGGATCCCGCCGACGTACCGTCCGTGGGGTGAGCATTCGGCAGCGCGCCGGCGCGGCGCCGGCGTGGCCCCTGCGCGCCGGCGCGGCCCTGGCGCCGCCCGGACCCTAGCCGAGCACGAGGCGCCGGAGCAGCGGCATCGGCGGCGACCCGTGGTTCATGCACTCCTCGAGGTGGTCGCGGTAGACGAACCCGGGCGTCTTGCCATAGCCGCCGACGACCCGCGGCGTCGGGACGGCGTCGGCGCCGCCCACCCCACCGGCCGCGGCCGCCGCACGCCGCCGGACCTCGTGCTCGAGATCCCAGAACAGGAACGAGCCGACGAAATAGGTCGAGAGCTGGGTCGACGACAGGCGGGCCCGGTTGTACTTGGCCCGGGCCTCGGCCTCCTCCTGGAAGGCGCCATCGATCATCAGCGACACCGCCTCGTCCTCGGTCATGCCCGCGGTGTGGATGCCGACGTCGATGAGAGCGTTGACGACGCAGCGCAGGTAGTACTTCCAATGGGTCAGCATCAGGGCCGGGTCGTCGGCGCCGTAGCCGGCATCCATCATCACCTGGGTCACGTACACCGCCCAGCCCTCGGCGAAGACGCCGCTGCCGAAGAGGGCCCGGGCGATCGACGGGCAGCGGTTGGCGTAGACGCCCTGAAGGTAATGGCCGGGCACCGCCTCGTGGATCGTCAGCAGGCGGAGCATCCGGGCGTTGTCCTCGCGCAGGGACGACTCGGCCTGATCGGCCGTCCAGTCAGCGGGGATCGGGGTGATCGAGAAGATCGCCTTCTGGCCGCGCTCCAACGGCCCGGGCGAGCTCAGCATCGCCCCGCCGAACGCCCGCAGGAACAGGGGGGTCCAGCCGATCTCGAGGGGCTCCTTGGAAAGCCCGACGAGGTCGACCTCGCCGCAGAACGTCTCGATCCGGGCGAGCTCCGCCCGGCAGAAGTCGAGCAGCTCGTCCGCCTTCGGGTGGTCGATCGCGACCGAGTCGAGGACGGCCCGGACGACATCGCCGTCGTCGTCGGGGATCGGGTTGTCGCCGAGCCAGTCGGGCGCGATCTCGCGGGCGATGCGGATCATCTCGGCCCGGACCGCGGCGAACTCGCGCTCCGCCTGCTCGCGGATCCGGTCTGGCGTCATCGCCGGGTCGTGCATCGTATGGGTCATCCTGGCGGCGAAACGCTCCGGCCCGAGCCGACCTTCCCCGGCGGCCTCCGGCAGGATCTCGTCCCGCAACCGGCGCTCGAACGCGTCGAGGGCGTCGGCGGCGATCGTCCGCGCGGCCCGTAGCCGCGGCAGGACGGC
>DATAIW010000419.1:0-18914 GCA_036262455.1 Candidatus Limnocylindrales bacterium
CGTCACGCCGCGAGCACGGGGTGATCGCCCCGGTCCGGACCTACGAGTCGCCGATCGATCGGCGGCTCGAAGAGGCCGGCTTCGGTACGATCGCCACGGTGACCCTGTTGATGAAGGACACGCTCGTGCGTGTCGCCGAGCCGGCCCTCGTGCCGGCCGGGGTCCGTTGACCCCCAAGGAGGGATCGGTTGTCCGCTGACCGGCGCCGCGAATCGATCGACGACCTCGACGCGCTCCTGGCGGCCCTGCCGCGGGAGATCGTCGACGCCGTCCACGCGTTGCCCGAGAAGGAGGCGCTGATCGAGGTCGTCCTCGACCTGGGCCGGCGGCCGGAGGCGCGCTTCCCCGACAGCGAGGTCACGCTCCTCGATCGCGAGATCAGCGAGGCCGATATCGCCCATGTCGTCGAGCACATCGGCACGTTCGGCGACGACAACCGGGCCGGGATCGAGCGGACCCTCCACCGGATCAGCGCGATCCGCAACCGGAGCGGCAAGATCGTCGGGCTGACGTGCCGGATCGGGCGGGCGGTCTACGGGACGATCGACATCATCAACGACTTCGTCGACAGCGGGAAGTCGATCCTGATCATGGGTCGCCCGGGGATCGGCAAGACGACGATGCTCCGCGAGGCGGCCCGGGTTCTCGCCGACGACCTCGGCAAGCGGGTCGTGGTCGTCGACACCAGCAACGAGATCGCCGGTGACGGCGACATCCCCCACCCGGCGATCGGGAAGGCCCGCCGGATGCAGGTCCGGACGCCGTCGCTCCAGCACGAGGTGATGATCGAGGCGGTCGAGAACCACATGCCCCAGGTGATCGTCATCGACGAGATCGGGACCGAGCTGGAGGCCCAGGCCGCCCGGACGATCGCCGAGCGCGGCGTCCAGCTGATCGGCACCGCCCACGGCAACAACCTCGACAACCTGATGCTCAACCCGACCCTGTCCGACCTGATCGGCGGGATCCAGAGCGTCACCCTCGGCGACGAGGAGGCGCGCCGGCGGCGGACCCAGAAGAGCGTGCTCGAGCGCAAGGCACCGCCGACCTTCGATGTGATCATCGAGATCCAGGATCGCGAGCGGGTCACCGTCCATTCCGACGTCGCCGAGACCGTCGACTCGATGCTCCGCGGCGACTCGGTCGCACCAGAGCTGCGCTGGCGCGACGAGGAGGGCGTCCACCGGAGCCAGGCCCGGCCCCGGCCGTCGCCTCGCGAGCAGATCGGTGCCGAGCGGTTCGCCGGACTCGTCGGCTCCGGTCAACCGTGGCGGATGGAGCCGGGCTGGCGTGGCGACGGCGGGTACCGCGGTGGCGGCTATCGCGACGCAGGCGGCGGTGGTGGCACGGCCGGTGGCGCCGGTGGTGCCGGGTTCCGCTCCGGCTACCGGCCCGGCGCGAGCGGTGGCTGGCGCCAGACCCGGGGCGGCTCGGGCCGCGAGACGGCCCCCCGCGGCCCCCAGTCGGAGGGTGGCGCAGCGGACGTCATCCCGGGTGAGCGCTTCCTGACCCCACCGGCCGGCGGCCGCGTCGGCGGACGGCTCGACGATCCGCCGTTCGTCAGCGGGGAGATCGCCGATCGTGGGCCGCTCGAACGCGGCGCGCCCGTCGTGCCCGACACCCGCGCTCGCGAGGCCCGCGAGCTCGATCGCCAGAAGGCCTGGCGCGACCAGGCCGGCCGTGCCCTGACGGCGCTCAAGGCCGACGAGGGCACGGCGCCGGTCAACGCCGACGAGCTCGACGACGACGAGGATGCGCTGCTGCCGCTCGGGATCGAGGAAGGGGACCACGGCGAGGCCGTGCTCGTGCCGGGCGGGTCGCCCCTCCCGACCCTCCGTGTCCTGCCCCAGGGGATCAGCCGGAAGCGGCTCGAGGCCGCGATCCGCGACCTCCAGCTGCCGGTCCTCATCGCCCGCGACGTGGACGACGCAGACGTCGTCATGACCCTCCGCAACGAGTACAAGCAGAAGACGCCGCTGCTTCGCGAGGCGGAGGAGCGGGCCCTGCCGATCTACGTCCTGAAGTCGAACACCGTGCCCCAGATGCAGTCGAGCCTGACCTCGATCTTCTCGCTCGAGATCGACCCACGCGAGGCCGCGATGCGCGAGACCGAGGAGGCGATCGGGATGGTCCTCCACGGCTCCGAGCCGGTCGAGCTGTCGCCGCAGAACGCCTACATCCGGCGCCTCCAGCACCAGATGGCCGAGCGGGCGAACCTCGTCTCGCGCTCCCGCGGACGGGAGCCGTACCGGCGGGTCCGGCTCTATCCGGACGCGGCACGGCCGGCGTGGCGTTGACCCGGCGATGAGCAGCGACGCCGCACCGCCCGAGGGGGCGACCAGGCCACGGCTCGGGCGACTCCACCCCCACAACGTCGTGATCGATGTCGCCGATCATGACGCCGTCGTCCCGTTCTGGGAGGCGGCGCTCGGCTGGACCGTCCAGCGGATCAATGACCAGTTCGTCGGCCTGCGGGCGCCCGCCGATGAGGCGATCGGGTTCGACATCCTGTTCCAGAAGGTGCCCGAGCCCAAAACCTCCAAGAACCGCGCCCACATCGACTTCGACGCCGCCGACATGGAAGCCGAGGTCGAGCGCCTGCTCGGGCTCGGCGGGACGAAGCTCGCCGAACACAACCTCGGCGCCTTCCGCTGGACGGTCGTTGCCGACCCCGAAGGCAACGAGTTCTGCGTGACGATCCGGTGAGCGCCAATCGGCCGGCGGCGATCCTGGTCGCGCAACCGGCATGACCGATGTGCCGGCCGAATGGCGCCGCGGATTGTTCCGGCTGGCCAACGCCCTCATCGTCTACGGGGTCATCGGGATCCTGGCCGCGGCGATCGGGATCGCGGCGCTGATCGGCGCCAGTGGTCGGATCGGCTCGCTTGGCGAGCGGATCGTGTCGGAGGCGGTGAGTCTCGACGCGATCATCGGATCGTCGGCCGATGTCCTCGATGGCGCCGCCACGACCGTCGGCACCCTCGGGCCGACCGTCGAGCGGACATCGGCCACGGTCAGCGCTGCCGCCGGCGCGCTCCGCGACATCGAACCCCGCCTCCGCGACGTGGAGACCCAGGCCAACGCATTCGAGATCTTCGGGCAGCGGCCCGTTGCATCGCTCGGTCAGCTCTTCGGCCAGATCGCGACCGATATCTCCGGCCTCGACGAACAGCTCGACGGAATCGCCACGGAGATGGGTCGGACCAAGGCGGCACTGACGGCGAACGCGGAATCGCTCGGTGCCCTGGCGGACTTGATCCGCGCCTACAAGGACCGCCTGAAGCCAGAGGCCATCGACGCCGGGATCGACGAAGCACGGCGTCTGTTGCTGTTCACGTTGACCCTCTTCATCGGCTGGACGGCGGTGCCTGCGATCGGCTCGCTGATCGTCGGTCGTTGGATGCGGCGGTTGGTCGAGCCGGAGCGTGTGCCGCCGTCCGAATCGCCCGGACCTGCGCCGATGATCGATTCCGCCGGGTCCTGACCGAGCAGCGTCAGCCGCGTCAGCCGCGCCCGCCGAACTCCCGGTGCAACGCCGACCGGGCGGCGAGATAGCCGCTCATGCCGTGGACGCCGCCGCCGGGCGGGGTCGATGACGAGCACAGGTAGATGCCGGGTGCGCCCGTCCAGTACGGATCGAGCAACGGCCCCGGCCGGAAGATCAGCTGGCGGATGTCCTCGATCCCGGCATTGATGTCGCCTCCGACGTAGTTCGGGTTCTCCGCTTCCAGCTCGGCCGGGCCGCGGGTCGCCCGGGCGAGGATCCGGTCGCGGAAACCGGGGGCGAACCGCTCGACCTGGCCCTCGATCCGGTCCGTCATGTCGACCGTCGAGCCGGCCGGAACGTGGCAGTAGCCCCACGCCGTCGTCTTGCCGGCAGGCGCCCGGCTGTCATCCCAGGGGCTGTACTGGACGCACAACACGAACGGACGATCGGGGTGGCCGCCTAGGGCGACCGTCCGCTCCGCGGCCGCGACCTCGCCGAGGGTCCCGCCGAGGTGAATGGTCGCCGCCCGTCGGAGGGCCTCGGCGCGCCACGGGATCGGGCCGCCGAGCGCCCAGTCGACCTTGAACACGCCCGGGCCATAGCGGAACCGCTCGTACAGGCGTCGGGTCCGGACCGGCAGGCGATCGCCGGTGATCTCGAGGGCTGCCCGCGGTGTCGTATCGAGGATGACCGCCCGGGCCGGCGGCAGCTCGGCGAGGCTGGTGATGAGCCGGCCCGTCTCGATCGTCCCGCCGAGCGACCGCAACTCGGCCGCCAGGCCGTCGGCGACCGCGGCCGAGCCGCCGCGGATCATCGGCCAGCCGACCGCGTGAGCGTACAGCCCGAGGACCAGGCCGAACGACGCCGACAGCGGACGATGGAGATCGACCATCGAATGAGCGGCGAGACCGGCGAGAAGCGCCCGGGCGGGCTCGTCGCGGAACGTGATCCGGGCGAGACCAGTTGCCGACAGGAGCGCGGGCAGCCCGAACCGGCCGAGCGCGAGCGGATGGCGCGGAACGTGGATGACCGGACGGAGCAGCTCGGCTCCGAGCTTCTCGGCGTCCGCGACAAGCGGTCCGAACAGGCGTCTCCAGGCCGGGCCGTCGCGACCCAGCGCCGCGGCCGTCTCGGCGACCGAACGCTCGACGATCGCGGCTCGCCCACCGTCCAGGGCTTGCCCGACCGGCGCGTCGGGCTGGACGATCTCGATCCCGCGCGCGGCGAGATCGATGGATCGGAAGAACGGCGAGGCGAGGGTCAGAGGCAGGATCGTCGAACAGACGTCGTGACGGAAGCCGGGGAGCGTCAGCTCCTCGGTCCGGGTTCCGCCACCGATCGTCGCGGCCGCCTCGTACACGTGCACGGAGCGGCCTGCCCGGGCAAGGGTGATCGCAGCGGCGAGGCCGTTCGGTCCGGCTCCGACAACGACGGCCTCCGGGCCGCCGCTCATCGACGCCTCCCGATCCGAGGGCTCAGCCTCCGCCTCGGACCCGGCTCGCCACCCAGCGGCTCGGGGCGGTCGCGGTCCGCATCATCGAGTGGATGGTCGCGCTGTGGCGCAGGTTGCGAACGTACCGCCACTGTCGTTTCCGATCGACGCACACGACGGTGGTCTCGACGCTTGGATCGGACGTCCCGAGATGTCGCGCCAGCGCGATCAGCGTTTCCTCCCAGAACCGGGTCTGCATCCGGCTCCCCCCGAGGTTGTAGGCGAGATCGTCGAGCGGATCGGACGGCCGCTCGAGCACCTGGACCTGGGCGAGGGTCACGCCGCTCTCGTCGAAGGCCGAGAAGGTGATCCATGCCGACAGGGTATGGCCCTCGGGCGTCATGAATGTGAACGATTCGTCGTCCGCGTAGATCACCATCACTCCGGTCGAGAGCCGGACCGGGGCTCCGGGCAGCAGCGCGATCTCGAGCAGCGCGACTTCTCCGGGGGCGATCCCCGCGAGGGGAGCGTAGAACTTGACGCTCTTCGGCCAGCATGTCGGGAACCGCTCCTTCCACGTCGCGATGACGTCGCGCGGCGACGCCCCGCCGTCCAGCGGGACCCGAAACGTCTTCTGCCACATCTGGCCAAAGCCGTGGACCGGGCCCGCGACACGCCGACCGGTGACCGCGTCATCCGGGCCGACCGCGGTCGTAGCGAGGCTGCTGACCGGATGCGCCCAGGCTCCGGTGTCCTTCGGTTCCATGGCGGATACCTCCCTCACGCCCGTCCGGCCGCGAGGGCCGCATTGGCGTCTTCGTGGATCCCGATCGCCTCATCGAGGCGGATCAGGGAGAAGATCTCGCGGTAGTGGTCGCTCAGGCCGACCGCGAGGAGCCGCTGGCCCTGGCGCTTCGAGCGGACCAGCATGGTCACGAGGAGCCCGATCCCACCGCTGTTCATGTACTCGAGACCGGCGAAATCGAGGACGATCGTTCGAGCGCGCCCATCGACGGCCTTGGAATACGCCTCCATCAGGGCCGGTTCGCTGCCCCCGGTCACATCTCCGAAGATCGCGACGACGCTGGCGGTCGGATCGTCGGTCGACCGGACGTCGACCCTCGTACCCGGGTCAGCCATGGTCCTGGGCGCCTTCCTCGACGCCGGCGTGGACCGGCACGGGCTCGACGGCCTGGTCGTCTTCGAGCGTCACGTAGTCGGACAGGCGGGTGATTCGGAAGATCTCTCGATAGTGCTCGGACAGCTCGGCCGGCACCGCCTCCAACATGGAGTTCATGAACTCGCCCTCGGCGATCACCCAGACCCCCAGCGCGGTCATCGACAGGGTGAGCAGAGCCAGGCGAGCACGGCGACGCTGCGGCGGATCATGGCATCCCTCCGCGGCCGGACGGTCGGATCCAGATGCCGACCGTCCTGGGGCTGAGCGCCGAGTCGATCGTCCCGGCGATATCGACCTTGAGCCCGGCGATGTCCACCTGGTCGCGCTGCCGTTCGGCGAACGCCGCGGCCGTTCGCTCGGCGTCGTAGCGCGCCCGATTGAACCTGTGGTCGACGACCGATTGGACGCGCCGCCGGAGCGGCTGAAAGAGGACGAATGCGACGAGTGTGGACGCGGCGACCGAAAGTGTCTGGGCCTGGGTGACGTCGGCCAGGATCGTCTGGAGCCCCACGATCGTGGCGGCGAAGACCGCGCCGAGAATGCCCGTCACGACCGCCCAGCCGATCGTCCGGCTGATGAGCCGGTCGATCTCGTACAGGCGATAGCGCGTGACGGCGATCCCGATCGCGATGGGCATCGCGAGGATGCCGGCGTAGGGAATCAGCGCCGAGACGAGTGGGCCGTCCCCGGTCCGGACTGCCATCTCCACCAGGACGCCTCCAAACCCGACCCCGAGGACCGCCACGGCCGCGCCGAACCACCGGATCTGGAGACGTTCGATGCGATCTCCTCTCCGGTAGCGGGTGATCAGCCCCGCGATGGCCAGCGCGATGAGTGCCATCAACTCGAGAGGTATCGCGTCGACGAACGGCTGGAGGTAGGGCGGCCAGGCGTCGAAGACGATCGGACTGCCCCGGACTCTGCCGCTTATCGTCCAAACCGGCACCGCCGAGGCGACCAGACCGATGCTCGACAGGACCACGAGCAATCCAACCGGGATCCTCCAGCGAGGACCAGGAAGCGTCCCCGTCGGGAAGAGCAGCGGCACCCAGCCGGCGATGAGGGCCATGCCCGGATACGAGAGGAGCGTTCCTCCCCAGGTGACGACACGGTAGAGCTGCGGGTCGACGAACGATTCCAGCGTGTCCGCCGTCAGCCAGACCACGGCGAGAAGGGCGTAGAGCGGGCCGCTCAGCATCAGCAACCGGCCGATCGTGTGGCCCGGCCGCCGCCATTCGATGATGGCGCCGACAACCGACTGCAGGATGCACGTCCCGTTGAAGAGAACGCCGACGAAGACGTCTGGGGTCGCGCCGACCTTGTAGCGGAGGAGGACCACATCCATCGCCACCGAGATCGCGATCGACGCGCCGATGGATGTCACGATCATCAGGACCGAGAGCTTCCCCGGCCGCCGTTCGGCCCTTCCGGTCGTCATCGGCCCGACCCTGCTCGCAGCCAGGCGATCGCTCCGACGGGGCGCACGACCTGCTCGACCTTCACCGGGCAGTGCGATCGGACGAGCGCAACCAGACGCTGACCGAGGTCGGGGCGAGGCTGCTGTCGATCACCGCGCGAAGGTGATCTCGGAGTCGCTCGAGATCGACCTCGTCTCGAACCTGTCCGGCGAAGCCGTGGACCGTTAGCTGGGCGTCATAGCGAGAGCGGTTGAATCGCCTGTCCATCGCCGCGTGAATGCGCCGGCGGAGTGGTTGGAAGAGCACGACCGCCGCCAGCGTCGACGCCGCGACGGCAACCGGACCGCCGCCACTCGTGAATGGCGCAAGGACGGTCTGGAGGAGCGCGACGCCGGCTGCGTAGACGCCGACGAGGACGAGGGTCAGTAATCCGTACGTGAGTGTTCGGCTGATGATCCGGTCGATCTCGTAGAGGCGATACCGCAAGATCGCGATTCCGATCCCGATTGGCATCAGCGTGGCGCTTGCGACTCCCAGGAAGTCGAGAGGGTTCACGACTTCGCCGCCGAACCCAAGAGGAAAGAGGACGGCACCGACGCCGAGCGCGCCGAGGAGCCACTTCAACTGGGCTCGCAGCAGACGATCGCCGCGATGCCAGCGGACCCCGATGGCCGTGACCGCCAGCACCAGCGACAGGACGAGCAGAGCCGTTCCGCCCAGGCCAAGCAGGGTCATGATGCCCGGCGTCAGGCTCAGCACGCCAAGCGGGTTGTCCGGGAGGCCCGGAGCAACGGGACCGACCGTGATCGCGGCGATTCCCGAGATCGCGACCTCGCCGATTGCGATGAACACAACCGGCCCCCGCCAGCGCGTCCCCGGCAACCGCCCGTCCGGGAACAGGATGGCCACCAGCGGCCAGGCGACCAGGATGGCTGGAAAGATCGTGACCGCGGCCCACCAGCCAGCCAGCGCGCCCAGCAGATCTCCGGGCCCGGCCGTCACGGCCCGGATCGCACTGATGAGGAAACCCAGAAACACGCCAATCACGAGCGGACCACCCGCCTGGAGGATTCGCCCGATCCGATTCTCCGGCCGCCGCGACGCGATCAAAGCGCCAACCGTCGCGTTGGCAACGCCCCAGATGCCGATCAGGCCGAAGAAGGCCACCAATTCGGCGCCTCCACCGCCGATCCCGGGATGTTGCCCAGCGACCGCCGCGGTGGCAACAAGACCAAGGAACAGGGCAATGGTGATGAGCCACGGCGCGAGGATCGACCAGCGCATCACCCGGCGCCGCCCAGCCTGGGAGCCCGGTCTGAACTGGCCGCCCGCATCATGCACGTCCGACCGAGGGCCGCTCCGAGAACGCGAAGGATGCCCATGCCGCCGCGAAGGTGGCCTCCACGGCCACGAGCAGCCAGGCCTGCGACCCGGCCCGCAGCTCCTGGCTCAGGCGGGCGAGCCGGCGGCCGCAATCGGCCAATACCGCGACTGCGTCCGAATTCTCGATCGCGACCTGGGCGTCGTGCCGCTGCCCGAGACGACCGAGCTGTATGAGGCCATCCGGGCGGGCCGCCTTGGGCATGCGCCGTCGTCCGAGCCGCGGCTGCCGGCTGCCGGCTGCCGTCCAACCCACGATTGCGCCGCCTGCCCTTCCGCTTGTCGGTCGCGACCGAGAGATGGCGACCCTCCGCGAGGCTGCCCACTCGATCGGTCCCGATGGATGCATCGTCGTCGTCGAAGGCGAGGCCGGGATCGGCAAGACGCGACTGGCCGCCGAGCTCGTCGCCATGGTCCGCGAGGCCGGCGGCAGCGTCCTGGAGGCACGGGCGTACGACGGCGAGTCCACGATCGCCCTGGCCCCGATCTCGGAGCTGATCCGGGTCGACCTGGATCGGCCAGGTGCCGAAACACGGTTGCAACACGTTCGCCCAGACCTGCGGACGGAAGCCGGACGGCTGGTCTCCGTGCCCGAGGTGATGATGTCGGGCAGCCTCCCCGATCAAGTCGCCCACCCATTCGGTGGGTCGCGTCTGGTGGAGGGCCTCGCGGAAGTCCTGACCGCCCTCACGGTGGCGCGGCATGCGCCGTCACGCAGAGCGACGTCGGCGCAGCCATCGGACGGGCGCCATCACGGTCCCGAGTGCCATGCTCAGGGCGGGGCTGTTCCGGACGTTCCCGACCTGCCGCCACTGACGACGACGATCCACGCAGACCTTCGTCGACGTGACCGTCGGGTTCGCGACCCCGATGGATCGGGCAAGGTTCTCGAGGGTCTGCTCCCAGAACCGGTCGTTCATCCGATTGGCGCCGAGGAGGTAGCTGATCTCGATGAGTGGGTCGCTCGTCCGCTCGAGCGCCTGCACCTGGGCGGTCGTGCCCTGATCGTCGCGCGTGGCCGAGAAGGTGATCCATGCCGACAGCGCGTGACCCTCCGGCGTCATGAAGGTGAACGACTCGTGATCAGCGTAGATGACGAGGACACCCGTCGACATCTTGATCGGGGAGCCGGGGATCGGCGGAACCTCGAGGAGGGCGACCTCCCCGGGGCTGATCCCCGAAAGCGGCGCGTAGAACGTCGCGCCCTTCGGCCAGAACGTCGGGAACTCGGCCTTCCAGTGCGAGATCACGGTATCGGGCGCGACGTCGACGCCGTCCATTCGGACCCTGAACGTCTTCTGCCACATCTGGCCGAAGCCCTGGATCGGGCCGGCGACCCGCTTGCCGGTGACCGTGTCCGTGCCGGCGCCGGTGGCCGTCGTCGTCAGCCTGGCGACCGGGCGTGCCCATGCATCCTGATCGCGCCCCGGTCGGGGCGTCGTCTGCGTCATCTCGACCTCCTGTCGACCTCGTCGTCTCAGGCAACCGCGGCGACGGCGGCCTCGGTGCTGTCATGGATCCCGATCGCCTCGTCGAGCCGGGTCAGCGAGAAGATCTGGCGGTAATGGTCGTTGAGGCCGACGGCCATCAGCCGCCTGCCCTGGCGCTGGGCCCGGACGAGCAGGGTCACGAGCAGGCCGATGCCGCCGCTGTTCATGTAGTCGAGTGCGCCGAAGTCGAGGATCACGGTCCGGGCGCCACCGTCGACAGCCCTGGCGTACGCATCCATGAGCGGCTGCTCGCTGGCCGATGTGATCTCGCCTTCGATGTGGAGCAGGCTCGCCTCGGCTACGTCCGTCGAACGGACCTCGACACGGATCCCGTCGGTCATTTCGCGCCTCCGTTGTGGCCTGGTTCGTCTACCGTCGAATCGTCGTCGAGGGTCATGAAATCGGAGAGCCGAGTGATCCGGAAGATCTCCCGGTAGTGCTCGGACAGCCCCATCGCCCGCACCGCACGGTTGTCCCGACGGGCTTCGGCCAGGAGCCGGACGATGAGCGCGATGCCCGTGCTGTTGATGTAGTCGGTCGCGGCGAAGTCCAGGGTGATCGGCCCGGAGCCGGTCGCTCGCGCCTCGCCGTACGCGTCGGCCATGGCGGCATCGGCGTCCCGGTCGATCCGGCCGCTCAGGACGATCCGGGCGCCGTCGGCCGCGGGGCGGACCGTGGCCGACAATGGGCTGGTCATTCGCCGGAGCCTCCGAGCTCAAGGGTCAGGACGACCGTCTGGCGCTCGCCCTCGCGGATCACCTCGACGCGGTCGACCATCTGCTGGATCAGGAACAGGCCCCAGCCCCTCGGCTTCTGGAGACCGGCGAGCTTGGCGTCGAGATCCGGGACCTCGGCGTCCGCCAGATCCGGCACGGTCCCGCCGAGCCCGGCATCCGCGATCCGGACGACGAGCTCCGTCGGCTGCCGCTCGATGCGGATGCGAACCGGGACCTCCGGGTCGCCCGCCGATCCGTACTCGATCGCGTTCATGGCCGTCTCGCTGACGGCGGTTTTGAGTCGCTCCAGGCGATCGGGCGGGAGGCCGATCGATTCCACGGCGGTGGCGACGCGCTCCATCGCGAGCCGCTCGTTGCCGAAGGCGCCGGGCAGCTCGAACTCGGCGATGACGTCGACCGTCGTCGACGGCGGTTCGGAGATCGCTTCGTCCGCCGTGACGGACCCGCCGCCGACCGAACGGCGCAGGGCGACCATCGTGATGTCGTCCTCCTGTTCCCAGCCGCGACCGGTGAATTCGTGGAGGTGTTCAAGCAACTCATCGAGCAGATCCGATCCGGCCAGCTCAGACGCCATGTCCGCCTTCAGCCGGGGAAAGCCGTACATGTCGCCGCCGGGATCGTGGGCCTCGATGATCCCGTCGGAGTAGAGCAGGACGCTGTCGCCCGGGGCGATGTCCGCTTCCTTCTCCTCGTAGACGAGCCCCGGGAGGAGGCCCAGAGGCATGCCGGTCGCGCGGAATTCGACGACACCGCCGGCCGTCCGGACGTAGGGCAGGTTGTGGCCGGCGTTCGCGTAGACGACGTGGCCGGTCGCGGGCTCGAGGACCATGTAGAGGCAGGTCACGAACATCTTCTCGGGCATCTCCGCCACGAGCAGCTCATTCGCGCGGGCGAGGACGGCGCCGGGGGCCACCAGCCGCGGCGCCTCCGCGCGGAGGATCGAATGGGTGCGGGCCATGACGAGCGCGGCGGGGACGCCCTTGTCGGTCACGTCTCCAACGACGAGGCCGATCCGCCCGTCGCCCAGGTCGATGAAGTCGTAGAAGTCCCCGCCGACGACCCGGGCCGGGCCGTAATACGCCGCGACCTGCCACTCGGGGAGGTTCGGCAGCTCACGCGGCAGGAACTGCTGCTGGATCAGCTGGGCGACTCTCAGCTCCTGCTCGTAGCGCTCCCGCTCGGCGGCCTCGGCCGCCTGCTCGCGGACGAGCTGGGCGACGCGGATCGCCGGTGCGGCCTGCGCGGCAAGCGTCCCGAGCAGGCGCCGGTCGTCCGACGAGTAGTCCTGCTCGGACAGGCGAGGGCCCAGGTTGAGCGTTCCGATCAGCTCGCCCTGGGTCACGAGCGGGACGACCAGGGCAACGCCGGCTCCGCGCAGGTCCTCGAGGACCGGTGACGCAAGCTCGAGGCGGGCCAGATCCACGGGGCCCGGTGCCGACTGCAGGAAGGCGAAGAGGGGATCGGTCTCGGGGATGTCGATCGCCACGCCGGGACGCTCGTCGACGGCCGGGACCGCGGGCGCCATCCCCGTGATCGGCGCGGGTGCCGGCGCGCGGCGGCCGAGCAGGCGGCGGAACGGACGCGAGAGCGCGGTCATCGGCTGCATCCTCCTCGACGATCGTCCGGATATCGTTACGGATTCGCCGCGTTCCGTGGATTCGGGACGCTTCGGGCCGGCGCGGCCCAGCGGCCGCTCGGGTGAGCCGGTCATCGCTCGGTCTCCGATCCGACTCGCAGCCAGACCGCGGCATTGACCGGTCGGACCGCGTCGTCCGCGGTCCGGATGAGGGCCGTCCGCAAGGTCCCGAGATCGACCTCGTTGCGGAGCCGCTCGGCGAAGCCGCCGACCGTTCGCTCGGCGTCGTAGCGGGACCGGTCGAAGCGCCGATCGACGATCGCCTGGACCCGCCGCCGAACGGGCTGGAACAGGACGAAGGCGACGAGAGTCGAGGCCGCAACGGCAAGGGTCCCACCCTGGGTGACGCCTGACAGCGCCGCCTGGAGCCCGACGAGCCCGACAACGAACACCGCGCCGAGGACGCCGGTCACGACCGCCCAGCCGATCGTCCGGCTGACGATCCGGTCGATCTCGTACAACCGGTATCGCAGGATGGCGATCCCGATCACGACCGGGAGCGCGAACAGCGTGAGGATCGTGACCGTGTTGATGACCGGGGACAGGTCGGAGCTCGAATCCGGGATGAACGACACCGGAAGGACCACGGCCCCGAGACCGACAATTGCGGCGAGCCATTTGATCTGCTGACGTTGGACCCGATCGCCGCGATGGAATCGCAGCCACACGGCGATGGCGCCAGCGCCGAAGCAGACGATCGTCGTGACGAAGAAGAACGTCTGAATGGCCCCGAGCAGGGGATCAGGGCCGGCTTGGTCGGAGGCCCCCGCCTGGGACCCGTCGCTCGGCGGGAGCCTGAGGAACGCGCCGAGGGTCCACGCGACCACATTCGCGATCGTGAGCCGGACCACCCAGCGGAAGCGACCTGATGGCAGGTGTCCGTCCGGGAAGACGAGCGGGACCCCGATCAACGCGATCATGAACGGGTACACGAACAGGGTGCTCCCCGCGATCAGGGCCGCTCCCGACGACGGCCAGGGTGGTTCCTGCAGAGCCCCGAGGCTGGCATAGGTCCCCGTCGCCATGGCCGCGCTCATCAGGGTTCCGGCGGCGAGCAGGAGGAGGCCGATCCTGTTCCCGGGCACTCGCGTGTCAAGCAGGGCTCCGACCGCCGCAAACGAAGCAACTCCGATCGTGAAGATGACGACGCCGCTGATGTCGCCGGCCGGGTCGATCAATCGAGTGGCCAGGATGACGACGATGTCGAGGCCCGCGATCCCCCAGGTGAGCTGCGCCCGCTTCATCGGTCGGCGGGTCCGGTCCGCAGCCAGACCGCGGGGCTCACGGGCCGCACGGCGTCACCTGCCGTGGCGAGCAGCGCTGTCCGGAGCCTCGCCAGATCGACCTCGTTGCGGACTTCCTCGGCAAACGCGTCCACCGTCCGCTGCGCGTCGTAACGAGCACGGTCGAATCGGCGGTCCAGGGCTCCCTTGACCCTCCGTCGCATCGGTTGGAAGAGCGCTGCCACGACAAGGGTCGAGCCCGCGACCGCGAGGGTGTTGCCGCCGATGACCTGCGACAAGACCCCTTGGAGCGCGATGAGGACGACGCCGGCCAGGGTCAGCAGCTTGACCTTGCGACGCTCCTCGGCCGTTGCCCGCCGGAATCGAACGACGAGCGAGGCCATGATCGGCGCGCCACCCCCGATGTTCGCGGCGAGGATCGCGCGGGACTCGAGCACCAGCGCGGTCGCGGCCAGCGCGATCGCCGTCGGGCCGGTGAACCTGGAGTCGCCTGGAGAGATCGTGCTCGTCAACGCGGTCGCGCCTCCCGCCTGCGCATCCAGACCAAGCTCGACGTCGGTCGCATGGTTCTGGAACATGCCACCGATAGGGCGAGGATGATCGTCCCGAGATCAACCTGGTCGCGAAGAGCATCCGAGAAGGTATCCACGGTGCGCTGGGCGTTGTAGCTCGCGCGATCGAAGCGCTGATCCACGACATGCTGGATCCGCCTCCGAACCCGCTGGAACAGCGCCGCGGCGGTCAGGGTCGAACCGGCCACCGCGAAGGTGTTCTCGTGGGTGAAGGGGTCGAGGACCGCCTGGAGGGCAAACACCGAGGCCGCGAACACTCCGACCAGGACGGCCGTCACGATCGCCCACGAAATGGTGCGCGAGATGATCCGGTCGATCTCGTAGAGGCGGTACCGGAAGACCGCGATGCCGATCGCGAGCGGGACGCATGGGAACGCGACGATCGCACCGAGCCATGCCAGCGCGCTGTCGGTCGTGGCCGGCGCCAGGCTGGTGACCACGAAGCCGGACACGACGGCCAGCGCGACGAAGGCGAGAGCGGTGGTGATCCAGCGGAGCTGCTGGCGCTCGATGCCGCTGGCGCGTCGGAATCGGACCAGCAGCGAGATCGTCGCGCCGATCATGAGCGCGACGATCGGGAGGATCGCGGTGTCCGGGGTGATCACCTGCCAGATCGCGAGATCCGGCAGGACGGCCGCCGGGTTCCGGACCGGAACGCTGGCCGCGGAACCCCGGATGCTCACGCTGGACATCGGCATGACGGTGCCCGCGCCAACCGTGAGCAATCCGCCGACGATGGCGAGGCGCGTGATCCGGCGCCATGGCCCACCCGGCAGCCGGCCGGACGGGAAGACGATCGCGAGCACGGCGAACAGCAGGAACAGGGCCGGGCCCGAGGCCGCACCGATCACGGCGAGGCCGACGGTGATCGGGTCGAGGTTCCCGGCGGCGAACTGTGCCGGTGTTAGGTCGACGGACATCGTCACGATCGCGAAGCCCCAACCGAGCCCGAGAAGGATCCAGCCAACGGAGTTCCGCGGCCGGCGGATGGCCAGCAGCGTGCCGACGGCCGCGTTCGGCAGGAAGAAGAGCAGACCGAAGCCACTCGGCGTGGCGACGATTGCGCCCGCGATCAGGAGCACGCCCAACAGGACCCGCGCCGGCCGGCCGAGCGGGTAGGGGGTCGCGACGGGGGCGCCGGACGTGGGGACAATGCGTGGGCGAGTCACAGTCATGGCACCGGAATGCTGGGGCGACGCCGTCCGGGAAACGTTACGGGATCACCCAGTGTCGGGGTACCGTTACGCGCGATGTCCCGCCCGCCACTCCCGTCGGCCCGCTCGCGCTCGGGGCTCGAGGTGCGCGTGCTCGGACCGCTCGACGCGCGCGTCGACGGCGCGTCCGTCGTCGTCGACACGCGCAAGGCGCTGGCGATCCTCACCCTGCTCGCGGTCGAGCGCCGGCCCTACGCTCGCGACGAGCTCGCCGCCATGTTCTGGCCCGAGTCCGACGAGGAGTCGGCGCGGGGCGCCCTGCGCCGGACGCTCTCGGTGCTCCGTGCCGGGCTCGGTGAGCGATGGTTGCGCGTGGATCGGACCGTCATCGCGTTGGACATGGCCGGCGTGCAGCTCGATCTCGCGACGCTCGAAGGGGCTCAGGGCTCGAGTGATCGCACCCTCCTGAGTCATGCCGCCGAAGCAGCCCGCGGCCCGTTTCTCGCCGGCTTCTCGCTTCGTGACAGCCCGGACTTCGACGACTGGCGGGCGACGCAGGGGGCAGCCGTCGAGCGCATGGTCGCCACCGTCCTCGACCGCCTGTCCGCCGCCGCCGAATTGGCCGGCGACCTCGTCGGCGCGGTCGCCGCCGCGGCGCGCCGGGTCGACCTCGATGCCCTCGACGAATCCGCCCAGCGTCGCCTGATGACGCTCCTTGTGCGGTCGGGCGACCGAGCCGGCGCGATCCGTCAATACCGGACATCCGTTGCGATTCTCGAGCGCGAGCTTGGCGTGAGCCCGCTTGCCGCCACGACCGATCTCTACGAATCGATCCGGGATTCACGCCTTGATCCGGTACTCGCCCAGGTGGCGGCAGCGCCCGTGCCGGTTGCCCGACGGCTGCCGCTGGTCGGTCGCGACGCCGAGCTGGCGGCGCTCCTCCGGACCCATGCCGACTCGACCCCGTCGGGTCGCCTGGTTCTCGTGACCGGTGAGGCGGGCATCGGGAAGACGCGGCTCGGCGAGGCCCTGGCAGACATCGTCGAAGGCAACGGCGGAACGACGCTCCTCGCCCGCGCATGGTCAGCCGAGACGGCCATTCCGTACGGGCCGATCGTCGAGCTGCTTCGCGCCGGGATCGGTCGTCCGGATGCATCGGACCGTCTCGCTCGGCTGCCGCCGCGCGCGCTGGTCGATCTCGAGCGGCTCGTGACGCTGCCGCCGACGCTGGCCGTGCGGGCCCCCGTTGGCTCCACGGCGGCGGATCCCGGCGGACCCCAGGTGGTCGCGACCGAGGACCGCTCGGCCGCCCGCGTCCGGATGCTCGATGCGGTGGCGGAGGCCCTGAGCGCGCTCGTCGGAGGACCGATTCCCGGCGTGATCATCGTCGAGGACGTCCAATGGGCCGACGACGCGACGCGCGAGGCCCTGACCTGGCTGGCCCGGCGTCTCAACGACCGATCACTCATCCTCGTGCTGTCGTGGCGGCCGGAGGACCTCGATGACCGCGGGCTCGCATTCGCGGCTCGACTCGAGGAGGTCGCGGCGATCGATCCGCTGCGACTGCAGCGGCTCGACCGATCGGCGGTGACAGCCATGGTCGAGGCCGTGCCGACCGCGAACCGTGCGGCCATCGAAGTCGACGTCGTCGTCGAAGAATCCGAAGGAATCCCTCTCTACGTCGTCGAGGCCCTGGCGGCCGCTTCGGGACGGTCGTCCGACGGGCCGCACCACGGCGTCCGGGCCCTCCTCCGGGAACGCCTGGCGACCGTCGGCGAGATGGCGAGTCAGGTCCTGGCCGCGGCGGCCGTGATCGGACGTTCGTTCGACCTTGCCACGGTCCGCGCGGCCAGCGGCCGGACCGAGGACGAGACGGTGGCGGCGCTCGAGGAGCTCGTCCGACGAGGGATCGTCCGCGAACTCGGCGATGGCGGAAGCCTCGCATTCGACTTCGCGCATGCGAAGCTCCGCGACACTGCCTACGAGGGCACGAGCCTCGCGCGGCGGCGGCTCCTGCATCGGCGTACGGCCGAGCTGCTCCGGTCCATGCCCGGCGCGGCTCAGGATCGCGGTCGGCTGGCCCAGATCGCCCGCCACGAACGGTCGGCCGGCCGGGATGCAGACGCGGCCGAGGCGTTTCGCGAGGCCGGGGTCCGATCCCGGTCCGTGTATGCAAATCGCGAGGCTCTCGAGCACTTCGAGACGGCCCTCGCCCTCGGCCATCCGGATATCGTCGGTCTCCAGCTGACCATCGGCGAGCTCCGGACGATGGTCGGTGACTACGCCGGTGCCTCGGCCATGCTCGAGGCCGCCGCCGCCGTCGCCAGCGAGCGCGACCTTCCAGCCATCGAGATGTCGCTCGGGCTGATCCACGTCCGGCGCGGCGATCTCGACAGTGCCGCCAGTCATCTCGACGCCGCGATCGAATCGCTCGAGGACCGCGACGGTGCGGAGCGCGCGATGCTCGCGCGGATCCTCGTGGAGCGCGGCCTGGTCGCCCTGCGGGCCCGGGACCTCGAACGCGCCCGCGGCTGCGCCGGCGATGCGCTCGTCATGGCCGAGGAAGCGAAGGATCCGGCCGCGGTGGGGGCCGCCCACCGGCTGCTCGGTCTCGTCGCCCGGGAGCGCGGGGATCTGGTGGTCGCCCGCGCCGAGCTCGAACGAAGCGTCGCCCTCGCTTCCGGGGACCCGGACGGGGCGACCGCGATCGCGGCCGGCAATTCCCTGGCCCTCGTCGAAGCTGCGGCCGGTGATCGTGCCGCCGCGATCGATCGGCTCGAGAGGGCGCTCGGGGCATGCCAACGGACGGGCCTGCGCCACCTCGAGGCAGCCGTCGAGAACAACCTCGCCGATCAGCTCCATGCTGTCGGACGCGTCGAAGACGCGATGGACCACCTGAAGCGGGCGGTCGTCATCTTCGCCGACGTGGGTGGCACGCCCGGCGAGCTGGAGCCCGAGCTCTGGAAGCTCGTCGAGTGGTAGGGGGCTGAGGCGACGTAAGTGCTCAGCCGCCCAACGTGCCGCGGTCGAACCAGATCCGCTCCCCGAGGAACCGTTGCGTGACGGGGTCCCAAGGAAACAGGATCAGGACCTGGAGCGAGACCGGCAGCCCGCTCGCCGGCGCACCGCCCCACGGCCCCTCGTTCGTGCCGGTCAGGGTCGCGACCTCGAACACGCCCTGCGG
>DATAIW010000420.1:0-3306 GCA_036262455.1 Candidatus Limnocylindrales bacterium
GATCGTGCCGGTGCCCTTCACGATGACGGTCTCGTCGCTCATCGCCGGGACGTACGCACCGCCGGCGGTCGATGAGCCCATCACCAACGCGACCTGCGGAATGCCCGCGCCCGACATCCGGGCCTGGTTGTAGAAGATCCGGCCGAAGTGGTCGCGATCGGGGAAGACGTCGGCCTGGAGCGGCAGGAACGCGCCGCCGCTGTCCACGAGGTACACGCACGGCAGCCGGTTCTCGAGCGCGATCTCCTGGGCCCGGAGGTGCTTCTTGACGGTCATCGGGTAGTAGGTCCCGCCCTTGACGGTCGCGTCGTTGGCGACGATCACGCAGGTCGTCCCCTCGATCGTGCCGATGCCGGTGACGATCCCGGCGCTCGGCGCGTCGTCGTCGTAGAGCCCTGTGGCCGCGAGCGGGCTGAGCTCGAGGAACGACGAACCGGGATCGAGGAGGCGGTCGATCCGCTCGCGGACCGGGATCTTGCCGCGCTCCCGATGACGGGCGATCGAGCGATCGTCGCCGCCCGCGCCACGGTCTGCGACGGTCGCCTGACGGGCGCGCAGGTCGGCAACGAGGGCGGCCATCGCGTCGTGGTTGGCGCGGGTCTCCGGGCTGGCCGGGTCGAGGCGGCTCCGCAGGACGGGCATGGCGCCAAGGATAGGTCGGACGGCCCGGCCGGAACCGACTCCCGCCGGACGGCGTCAGCGCGGCCATGACGACCGTGCGCGCGCTCGCCCCACTGGCTCTCGCCCTCCTGTTGGTCGGCTGCTGGTCCGAGGCGCACCGCCCGTCTCCGTTGCCGTCGGCGCATCCTCTGGCGACGACGGCGCCGCCGCAGGAGCCGCTCGCACTCGTGACGATCGAGACGCGCGGCGGCGAATGTGCGACGGGGCCGTGCTCGCGCCTCGTCACCATCGAGGCGGACGGTCGTATCCACGAGGTCATTCCCGAGGACCGGGTGGTCGGAACCGTCCCGACACCGCTGCTCGATGGGCTCCAGGTCGAGATGGCTCGGGCGAACTTCCCGCTTCTCCAGAGCAAGCCGTTCCGTGGCGAGTGCCCGACCGCCGTCGATGGCCAGGAGACGGTCTACACGTTCCACGTGCAGGCGGGCGACGAGGAGATCGCGTCCTGCAAGGTCGCGATCGACGAGAACCATCCGCTGCTCCGCGCCGTCGCCGCGGCGCTCGCCGCGGCCGGTCCTTGACGCCGGCGGCCACGACCTTGATGATGTTTGTGTCATCAGGAGGCGACGTTCGATGTCGATGGCCGGTCGAATGCTCCGTCACTCGCGCAAGCGGGCGGGCCTGAGCCAGCGCGAGCTCGCGGCCGGGGTCGGGATCCCCCAGGAGACGATCGCCCGGATCGAATCGGGCCGGGTCGACCCGCGCGTCGGGACCCTCGACCGGCTGCTCGAGGGCTGCGGGTTCGGTCTCGAGCACCTGCCCCGGCTCGGAATCGGCATCGACCGGACCGTGATCCGGCGCCTGATCGAGCTCACGCCGAGCGAGCGGCTGGAGCTCGGGATCGCGAACGACCGCGCGATGGTCGAACGCTGGCAGATCCGACGGGTGGCGGAATGAGTGAAGAGCCGATCTTCCAACCCGACGAGATCCTTCGCCGACTGGTCGACGCAAACGTGAAGTTCATCGTCGTGGGTGGGCTGGCCGCACAGGCTCACGGGTCGACGTCCCTGACCAACGACCTCGGTATCTGTTTCGCTCGAGACGGCGACACGCTCCGCGCCCTCGCGACCGTGCTCGAGGAGATCATGGCCGTCCGCCGCGGGCTGCCGAACGACGCTCCGCCGATGCCGCCACTCGACGTCCGCACCCTCAGGGCCGGCGGCCTCTTCACGCTCTCGACCAGATTCGGCGACGTCGACCTGCTTGCGAACCCCGATCCAGGCTTCGACTACGAGACGCTGGTCGGGGCGGCGATCGCGGCGACGACCGCCGGCGTGCGAGTCCTGGCGGCCGGTCTCGACGACCTGATGGCGATGAAGCGCGCGGCCGGCCGGCCCAAGGATCGGATCGAGCTGGAGATCCTCGGCGCCCTCCGCGAGGAGCTCGACCGGCGCGGCTAGGGCCGGCCCGCCGATGCGCGCCGGCGCGACCCGACAATCGCCAGGACTGTCAGGACGCCGCCGAGCAGAGCCATCGCGGCTCCGGCGACGAGCCATCCGGTCAGGTCCGGCGGGGTGCAGCCGCTGTCGTTTCCGGCGAAGAGCCCGGCGCAGTTCCAGTTCGCCAGCGCGATCATCAGGAGCATCACCGCCCCCGAGCCGACGAGAAGGCCTCCGATGGCGGCCAGCGAGCGGCCGATCGCCGCCGGAACCGCGAACGCGACGAACAGGACGGCTCCGACGACCGGCGCATAGACGAGGGCGAAGCCGGTCCACGCTCCGACCGTGCAGCCGGCCAGCCAATCCCGTCGTGGGTTCATCGGCCGGCGCACCAGCGCAGGTCGCGCCGGCCGAACCCGCCGCTGGGAGGGAGGCCGGCCCGGATCGACGCCTCGTCGAACCGTGTCGTCGGCAGCAGGTCGACGGGCAGGCCGTCGGCGGCCGGCAGCGGTTCGACGATCCCCTCGGCGAGGATCCGGACCTGGGCACGCGAGAGGAGCGGGACGGTCATGAGCAGCTCGGCGACGCTCGCCACCAGGCGCTGGCCCGCGATCGGCAGCGGCACGAACCACGGCCGTCGACCCGCCACGTCCGCGACGCGACGGACGGCCGCCGACAGGAGCAGCTCGTCCGGCCCGAGGACCGCGAACGTGCCCCGCGCCAGCCGCTCGTCGCCGATCGCCGCCGCGACCAGGATGCGGGCGACGTCGTCGACCGCCACCGGTCGGACGGGCCGGCTGCGGAATCCGACCAACCCGAAGATCGGGAACGAGTGGAACGCGCGGCTGAGGTGGTCGAGCATGTGGTCGCCGCGTCCGTAGATCACGCCCGCCTTGAGGATCGTCCAGGCGAGCCCGGACCCGCGGACGATCTCCTCGGCCGCCCATTTCGACTCGTGGTAGCCGGATCCGCAGTCGGGCCTGGCCCGCAGGAAGCTCAGCATCACGATCCGGCGCACACCCGCCCGCCGCGCCGCCGCGACGACCGACCGCGTGTACGCGACGTGGACCGCCCGGTACGTCTGCGACCCGATCTCGCGATTGACCCCGGCGCAATGGACGATGGCGTCGCAGCCCGCGAAGGCCGCGGCCGGATCGTCCGCCCGACCGAGGACGACGGCGACGTGGCCGGCGCGGCGGAGCTGGGCCGCAACCCTCTGTCCGACGAAGCCGGTCCCCCCGGTGAT
>DATAIW010000421.1:0-6363 GCA_036262455.1 Candidatus Limnocylindrales bacterium
CCGGCGGCAGAGAGGCGGTCGACGATGGCGAGCCCCGCGTCCGGTCCGTCGGCCATCGCGACCGCGACCGCCCGGTTGAGCTCGACGACCGGCGACGGCTGCATGTCGCCGAGGATCCGGTACAGCGCCGCGATCTGGGCCCAGTCCGTGGCGTCGGACGAAGGCGCCTCGTCGTGGAGCGACGCGATCGCGGCCTGGAGCTGATACGGCCCGACCCTTCGCATCCGCATCGCCCGCTCCAGCAGGGCCTGGCCTTCGTCGATCCGGGCCCGGTCCCAGCGCCCGCGATCCTGGTCCTCGAGCAGGACGAGCTCACCGGCCGGCCCCGTCCGCGTCTCGCGCCGGGCGTCGTGGAGGAGCATCAGGGCCAGCAGCCCGAGGACCTCGGCCTCGTCCGGCATCAGGGTCGCGAGGACCCGGACGAGGCGGATCGCCTCGGCCGACAGCTCGCGCCGGATGAGCCGGTCGCCCTTCGATGCCCCGTAGCCCTCGTTGAACACGAGGTAGAGGACGCGGAGGACCCCGTCGAGCCGCTCCGGCAGGGCGTGATCGTCCGGCACCCGGTAGGGAATGCCGGCGTCCCGGATCTTCCGCTTGGCACGGACCAGGCGCTGGGCGAGAGTGGCCTCCGGGACGAGGAATGCGCGGGCGATCTCCGGGGTCGAGAGGCCGCCGAGCGTCCGCAGCGTCAGCGCGACACGGGCGTCCATCGCCAGGGCCGGATGGCAACACGTGAAGATCAACCGAAGCCGGTCGTCCACGATCGGGTTCATCGGATCGGCGCCGTCGAGGGCTGCGTCCGGATCGATCGCCGCGAGCTCCTCCTCGATCAGCGTCTGCCGACCCAGGATTTCCGCCTTCTCCGCCAGCACCCGTTTCCGGCGGAGCCGGTCGATCGCCCGGTTGCGGGCGGTCGTCGTGATCCAGGCGCCGGGGTTGTCCGGCACGCCGCGGGCCGGCCAGGTCTCGAGGGCGGTGATGAACGCTTCCTGGACGGCTTCCTCGGCGAGATCGAAGTCGCCGAGGACGCGGATCAGGGTTGCCACGGCGCGCCCCTGCTCCTCGCGGAACAGGCGCTCGACGACGGCGATCGCGCGGTCACTGGTCAAGAGGGTGGGCGGGTGGAGGCAGCGGCGGTGACGCGGACAGCTGATGGAGGACGGGCGCGGCGATCGTCGGGCGTCAGCCCGCGCCGCCGGCTCCCGCGGCCGCAGCCTCAGCCATCGCGTATTCGGCCGGCAGCTCCCAGATCGGGCGGACCTCGATCGACCCGAACGCCGCGCCCGGGATCGTCGCCGCCGTCTCGATCGCCTCGTCGAGATCGCGCGCCTCGATCAGGTAGAAGCCGCCGAGGGCCTCCTTCGTCTCTGCGAACGGGCCGTCGGTCGTGACGGTCTCGCCATCGACCACCCGGACGGTCGTCGCGGTCGAGGTCGGGGTCAGCGCCTCGCCGGCCTGGAAGAGGCCGCGCGCCTTGATGTCGGCGGTGAACGCTCCGTACGCGGCGTGGGACGCCGCGGCGACGTCGTCCGGCGGAGCGACATCGGTCTCCTCCGTGTAGATCAGGAGCAAGTAGCGCATCGGGCGGTCTCCTCGGGCTGTCCGGCGCGCTCGACCGCGCCGCTATTGGAATGACGAATGGGCAGGCCCGCGATCGACAGCGTCACGACGGACGGGCCTGGCCGACCCGGGCGATCGGCTCACGAAGGTTCCGGTCCTGACCCGCCGGCACGTCCGGCTCTGGCGGGGCCGAAGCCTCGGCAGCGCGGGCCGCGGCCTCGACGATCGGACGGAGATGGGCCAAACCGTCGGTCACCATCTCGTCGATCATCGGCATGAGAGGCATGGCGATCGCCCGATCCTTCGCCGAGCGTGGCTTGCCGAACCGGAGCTCGACCCGCGTCCGGCCGTCGCCCAGGTCCGTGAAGAGATAGGTGCTGAGGAGCTTCGGCACGTTCGGGATCGGCAGGAGCGAGCGGTAGGTCGCGTGGTCGTACGGCTGCCAGTCCATCACCTCCTCGATGATGGCGTCCTTGCCGTGAATGCAGTGGTTGACCGTCCCGATCCCGCGCCGGCCCGCCGTCCCCGCCGCCTCGATCACCCCGGTCACGCCGTGCTGCCACTTGGGGCGGCGGATGGGCGAGGTCATGTAGTCCCAGACCAGGGCCGCCGGCGCCTGGAAGACCGCTTCGAACGTCAGGGCAATGTCCCGCGACTGGACGACGAGCTGGGCGCGCTCGAGCTCGGCGTCCCACGCCGCGTGGAGGTCGCGGACCCAGGACCGGATCTCGCCGACGCCGTCGAACGCCTCGACGTGCTCGGCGAACCCGGCCGCGACCGGGTCGTCGATCTCCATCGCGGTCACGCATGCATCGGTGTACATCGCGTAGGCGGAGAAGCCCGTGGCCTCGGGGACATGGTTCTTCAGGAGCCGGTGGACGACGATGATGTCGCTCCCGACGAGCTCCTCCCATGACCCGAACTTCTGGCGGACGATCCGCCCGTGATGGGCGACGACCTTGAGGTCGAGGTTCGGGACGAGGGTGCAGGCGTTGCAGTCGCACGTCGACGCCTGCTGGACGTCGCGAAGGCGACGGCGGAACACGAAGTAGCACCGCTCGATCGTGTCCTGGAGCTGGGCTGCGTCGACCAGCTCCGTGATCGCGTAGACGAAGGCCGCGTCGCCCTCGAGCTTGGCGAGTCGAAAGGCGGGGCGCAGACCGCCGACGATCGTGCCCATCAGGTCGGCGAGGATGTCCTGGGCGTGGTCGAGCTCCGCGCCGGCGAGGAAGCCGGTGTAGCCGCTGATGTCGGCGATGACGAGGCAGGCGGGCTCGGGTTGGTTGAGCATGACGGCGGGATCCCTCGAGAGGCGTCCATCATCGACGGTCGGGCGTCACGTGTCACCCGTCCGCGTCGTGGGTTCGACGCGCGCGCGGGTTCGGATCATGGTTCGGCACGCCATCGAGGCACGCCATCGAGGCACGCCCTCGAGGCACGCCCTCGGCCCGATGTTCGAGGTGCATTGTTTTCGGCACGAAGCAACCGGGCCGCCTGGAGTCCGGTCTCTCCGAGGCCTATCACGCATCGTCCGGACCGGAGTCGCGGTCGAAGCTGCTGGTTTCGTCGCCAACGATGTCCGTCGGGCATCAATCGGCCGGCGCTCGGCGGCGTCCCGCCGAATTCAATGTCTGTCGAGCATCAGACGCTTGACAGCTGCCACGCCCTCCTTGCGATCGGCCGCTAGCATCCCACCATGGCGACCCGCAAGGAGATCCTCGAGATCGGCGGCCGGGAGGTCTCGATCTCGAACCCGGACAAGGTCTACTTCCCCGAACCGGGCTACACGAAGATGGACCTCGTCTCGTACTACCTCGCGATCGCCGACGGGGCGCTGCGCGGCGCGGGCGGCCGGCCGATGGCGCTCAAGCGCTTCGTCGACGGGATCACGAAGGAGCCGTTCTTCCAGAAGCGGGCGCCGGACAACACGCCCGACTGGATCCGGACGGCAGAGCTGACGTTTCCTTCGGGCCGGACGGCCGACGAGATCGTCCTCGACGAGGCAGCGGGGCTGGCCTGGGTCGTCAATCTCGGCTGCATCGACCTCAACCCGCACCCGGTCCGGGCCGAGGACCTCGACCATCCCGACGAGCTGCGGGTCGACCTCGACCCGGTGCCCGGGATCGAGTGGGCGCAGATCCGGGAGGTCGCGCTGGTCTGCAGGGAAGCGCTCGAGGCCGTCGGGCTGGTCGGCTGGCCGAAGACGTCGGGCTCACGCGGGATCCACATCAACGTCCGGATCGAGCCACGCTGGACGTATGCCGAGGTCCGTCGCTCCGCGCTTGCCCTGGCCCGCGATGTCGAGGCCCGGGCACCGTCGATCGCGACGAGCAAGTGGTGGAAGGAAGAGCGCCACGGGGTCTTCCTCGACTACAACCAGAACGCCAAGGACCGGACCGTGGCGTCCGCCTACTCCGTCCGACCGCTGCCCGACGCTCGCGTCTCGATGCCCCTTCGCTGGGCGGAGGTCGCCGACGTCGTCGCCGAGGACTTCACGATCGCGACTGTCCCGGCGATCTACGCCGAGCGGGGCGACGCCGCCGCCGGGATCGACGAAGCGCGCGGGTCGCTCGACGCGCTCCTCGAGCTGAGCGCCCGCCACGAGGCCACGGGCCAGGGTGACGCGCCGTGGCCGCCCAACTACGCCAAACAGGCCGGTGAGCCGCCGCGGGTCCAGCCATCGCGGGCACGCCGCCCGAAGAGCGAGTACGAGCCGGGCCGCGGGGTCGAAGGCGGTCCCCCACCCGAGGTCGCGGCCGAGCGGGCGGCCGCGGTGGCAGCCGGCGATCCGAACGCCGGCTTGCCGACCGAGTGGGAGGGGTCCGCGCCGCGCGGAGCGCCCGGTGGCTCGCGCCCGACACCGACCGGACGCCGCAGGAGCTCGATCCCGGTCATCGAGATCAGCCGGGCAGCGTCGAAGAAGGAAGCCCTCGAGGGCCTCGATCGCTGGAAGGCGCGCCATCCGGAGGCGGCCGCTGCCCTCGAGCCCGCCGACATCCTGACCGACGGCATGCGCGGCCGCTCCTCGCTCTGGTACCGCGTCCGGGTCAACCTGATCCACGTCCCCGAAGCCGATCGCCCGGCCCAGGAGGCCCTCGACCCGGACTACGACCCGTGGGCCGGCTACGAGTGGCCGGATCGTTCCGGGCAGCTCGAGCGGGCGCCGCGCAAGCAGTCCACGCGGGGCTCGTAAGAGGCGCTTCGATCGGCCATACTCGGTCGCCTGAACCGGGGCCAGCGTCCTCACCGAGGTGTGATCGTGGCCAGTACTCGCGTCGAGTCCTCCGTCATCGCTGTCTCCTGGATTCCATCCGAGGCGATCGAGGGCCCGTCGAAGGTCCCGTTCGAGCTCGGCGTGACGCACTACGACCAGCCGCCCCCTGACCACCTCGACGATCTGGAGGACCTCCGCCGGACCGATCGCTTCCGGGAAGCCAACGAGCTCCGCGCATTCATCGAGGTCGAGGATGGACGGATCGTGGGGCATGGCCATCTCGGGCAGGGGCACATCGGCGCGACGACGGTTCGAGTCGGGCCGGCGGCCATCCGCTTTCCTGCCGTGCACCTCCCGGACATCCGGCCCGAGCCGGTCGTGGGGTCCACGTCGGTTCGATTCGTCCAGACGGTCGGCGGCCGGATGGGCCTGCCGACGCCACGGCCGGTCCCGCACAAGCCGTTCGTCCAGTTCTGGCCGTCGATCGCGTGGACGACGCTTGCGCTGACCATCAACGCCGATGGCTCGTCGAGCCACGAGCTCATCGGGGCGAGCCCCTTCCCGCGTCACTGGGTGTACGACCACGAGGGCAACCTGGTCCAGAAGTCTGGCGTCATCGACTTCAACAAGTGGTTCAACGATTCGTTCGGCGATCGGACTCCGTGGGGCGAGGCCGATTCTCCGGCCGTCGTCGCCAGCGTCGAATCCGCGCTCGAGCGGCGACTGTCGACGACGATCATGCGGAGCGGCGCCAAGCCGAAGATCCGGACGCTGTCGGCAGGCGAGACGCTCATCGAGCAGGGCGCCGCGGGCACCCAGATGTACGTGATCCTCGACGGGATGTTCGTCGTCGAGGTGGAGGGGAATGAGGTCGCCGAGATCGGGCCGGGAGCGGTCGTCGGAGAGCGCGCGGCGCTCGAGGGCGGGACGCGCACGGCCACGCTCCGGGCGCGGACGCGCGCGAGGGTTGCCGAGGCGACGTCCGACGAGCTCGAGCTCGAGGAGCTCGGTGCCCTCGCGACGACCCATCACGCCGAGGGAGATCGACCCGAGGCGACCTCGGAACAGCCATGAGCCACGACCTTCGCTGACCTGACGCGCGCGCTGACCCTGGACGAGTTCGCGACCGAGGCCGCGGTGCCGGCGGACCTGGTCGATCGCCTCGTCGCCGTCGGTGCGATCACCACCCTCGAGGACGGCCGCGACGACAGCCGGGACGAGCCGGTCGCCTCGACCGCGCAGGCACCGCCGACTTCGCGCCGATCGGCCGGGTCGAGCTGAAGGGCTTCCCGATGGCGGTCGTGCTCTGGCGCGCCGCACGGCGGGCGGCTGAGGCACGAGCAAGGCCGACGGCCGACGGCCGACGGCCGACGGCTGAAATGGGTGCGTTGCGTGGCACGCATCCACCGAGCAAACGATCCGGCAACGGGAGCCGATGCCGAGCCGAAATCGGTCACCGGATGCAACGGCTCGTTGCCAGCCCGGGGTCCGTGGACGCAGGGACGTCGATTCCTTGCATCCGATGAAACGCGGCGCGGCAATCGCGGGGCGCGGTCCTCAACGTGTGCGTGGGACGCAACGACCGGAGG
>DATAIW010000422.1:0-4287 GCA_036262455.1 Candidatus Limnocylindrales bacterium
GCGCCGACTGGGCGGCTGCGGACCTTCGCTACGAGCGAGAGGCCGGCTGGGATGGCCCGACGACGCCGTGGAACGTCACGATCGACGGCCTGACGCTGGAGCTCCGGCCGACCGAGGCCGGCCAGATCGGGCTGTTCCCGGAGCAGGTCGCGTTCTGGCCGTGGCTCCGGACGGCCCTTGCCGGTCGGACCGGGCCGAGCGTGCTTCACCTGTTCGCCCACACCGGGGCGACGACCCTCGCGCTGGCGACCGCCGGCGCCGCGGTGACCCACGTTGACGCGTCGCGGCCCGCCGTCGCGTGGGCCCGCCGCAATGCCGAGCTGTCCGACCTGGCCGACCGGCCGATCCGCTGGATCGTCGACGACGCGCTGGATTTCACCCGGCGCGAAGCGCGCCGGGGGCGACGCTACGACGGGTTCGTCCTCGACCCTCCGAGCTTCGGGCACGGACCGCGCGGGACCCGCTGGGAGCTGGCCGACACCCTGCCGGATCTCCTCGACGCCTGCGCCGCCATCGCGACGGACGACGCCTTCGTCCTCCTGACGGCTCATACGACCGGCTTCCAGGCGGACGATCTCGGCGACGCGCTCGTCGACGCCTTCGAGCCCGGGCCGGGTGGGGACGTGACCACCGAGTCGATCGAGCTGGTCGCGCGGAGCGGAGCCGTCCTTCGGCTCGGCGTCGCAGCCCGCATGATCCGCGGATGATCCAGCCCCCGATCACGAGCCTGACGAACCCGCGGGTCAAGGCCGCCGTCCGTCTCCGCGACCGGCGCGAGCGCGAGGCGACCGGGCTGACCATCGTCGACGGCGCCCGCGAGATCCTGCGTGCCCTCGACGCCGGCGTCCGCGTCGAGTCCGCGTTCCTGGCCGAGGACCTGCTGCGGACGCCCGACGCCCACGCGGCCGCCGACCGGCTTCGCCATCGACCGACCACGCTCGCCGCAAGCCCGGCCGTCCTCGCCAAGGTCGCGTTCGGCGAGCGCTCCGACGGGATCGTGGCGATCGTGGCGACGCCGCGGATCGGGCTTGCCGATCTCGTCCTTGCCGATGAGCCGCTGATCGTCGTCATCGAGGGTGTCGAGAAGCCCGGCAACCTCGGCGCGGTCCTGCGCACGGCCGACGGCGCCGGGGCGCAGGCGGTGATCGCGGCCGATCCGCGAACGGATCCGTTCAACCCGAACGCGATCCGGGCGTCGCTCGGCACGATCTTCGCCATCCCGGTCGTCTCGGCCACGTCCCGCGAGACCATCGACTGGCTCGCCGAACGCGGCATCCGGCCGGTCGCGACGATCGTCGACGCGCCGACCGACTACGCCGCCGCGGACCTGCGCGGGCCGCTGGCCATCGTCCTCGGCAGCGAAGCCGCCGGGCTGTCGGCCGAGTGGCACGATCCCCGCGTCACGCCGATCGCGATCCCGATGCACGGAATCGCCGACAGCCTCAATGTCTCGATCGCGGCGGCGATCGTCCTGTACGAGGCGGTTCGCCAACGCACCGTTTCGACCGACCGAGGACACTGACGGGCATGCAGACCTTCGACTTCGTCATCATCGGTGCCGGTCCGGCCGGCGAAGCCGCCGCCAACGAGGCGCGCGCCCGCGGCGCCTCGGTCGCGATCATCGATCGCCGCTGGTTCGGCGGCAGCTGTCCGTTCATCGGCTGCCTGCCATCCAAGTCGCTCCTCCACGGGGCGGCCGAGCACGCCGCGAATCCGGCGACATACTCGTGGACTCGGGCGTCCGCTGCGCGGGACTACATGGTGAATCGCGCCGCCGACGCCGCGGAGCCCGACGACTCCTCCCATGTCCGGCGGCTGGAGGACGTCGGCGCGGTCTGCTTCCGCGGCAACGCCCGGATCGTCGGCCGGGACCGGGTCGAGATCGAGCACGATGGACGGACCCACGAGATCGTCGGGAAGAACGTCATGGTCGCGGTCGGCTCGACCTCGAAGATCCCGCCGTTGCCCGGGCTCGACGGGATCCGAATCTGGACGAACCGGGAGGCGACCCTGGCCCGCGAGCTGCCGAAGAGCCTCGTCGTCCTCGGCGGTGGCCCGACCGGCTGCGAGCTCGCCCAGGTCTACGCCCGGTTCGGCGTCCCGGTCACGGTCGTCCAGTCAGGCAGTCGGCTGATGCCGACCGAGCATCCCCGGAACTCCGAGACGGTCGCGGCCCTCCTCCGTCGCGACGGCGTCGATGTCCGCCTCGGCGTCCGGGCGACGGGCGCTCGGGCCGGCGCCGGGACCGACGGCGCCGACGTCATCGATCTCGACAACGGCTCGACGGCCGAGGGCCACGCGATCCTGCTCGCGGTCGGGCGGACCTTCCCCCTCGACGACCTCGGCCTGGAGCACTACGGCCTCGACACGAGCGGCCGGACGGCGTTCCCGCGTGATGGTCGTCTGCGCGTCGCTGAAGGGCTCTGGATCATCGGCGACCCGGCCGGTCCCGAGCTCCACACCCACCAGGGTCATTACCAGGGCGAGGTCGCGATCCGGATGGCGCTGGGCCTCGACGTCCGGCCCGACTACCGCGCCCTGCCCCGGGCGACCTACACCGATCCGGAGGCGGCGTCGGTCGGGCTGACGCTCGACCAGGCGAAGGCGGCAGGCGTCGACGCCGTCGAGTACGTCGCGGACTTCGCGTCGTCGTCGAAGGGCTACGCGGTCGAGGCCACGATCGGCCACGTCACGGTCACGTTCGACCGGGCGACGCGGCAGATGGTCGGCGCGGCGATGGCCTGCCCCGACGCGTCAGCGGCGATCCACGAGTGCGTCCTCGCGATCAGGGCCCGCGTCCCGATCGAGGTCCTCGCCGACACGATCCACGCGTTCCCGTCGACCTCGCGGATCTTCAACGGGCTGTTCGCCGAGGCGGCGAAGGACCTCGCTCCAACCTGAGCGGGCTGCACCTTGGGGAGAACGCCGTCGATGGCCGAACCGCCTGACGCACCGATCCTCGAGTTCGATCCGGCGCGGGAAGCCGTCATCGAGCCGACGGTCGCCGTCACGCGATTCGACGTGCCCAGCCACGCGGTCCTGTGCTTCTTCGCGGACGCGATCCCGCCGTTCGTCAAGGAACGCGGCGGCCGCGAGATCGGAAGCGTCGGATCCGAGATGGGCTCGCACCCGGTCTTCGAGGTGGACGTCGACGGCCGGCGCGTGGCCGTCGCCCAGGGCGGCGTCGGCGCGCCCCTCGCCGCAGGCTGGCTCGAGGAGCTGATCGCGCTCGGCTGCCGGGCGTTCGTCGCCGTCGGGGGTGCCGGGGTGCTCGTCCCGGACGTCGCGCTCGGCCACGTCATCGTTCCGATATCGGCCGTGCGCGATGAGGGCACGAGCTACCACTACCTGTCTGCGTCGCGCGAGGTCGGGCCGACGGACGACGCGTTGGCCGCGATCCTCGCCACGCTGAACCGACACGCCATCCCGCACGTCGAAGGGAAAACCTGGACCACCGACGGCCTGTATCGCGAGACCCGGGAGAAGGTCCGTCGGCGCGTGGCCGAGGGGTGTCTCACGGTCGAGATGGAGGCGGCCGCCTTCTTCGCGGTGGCCCGGTTCCGCGGGGTGTCCTTCGGCCAGATGTTCTACGCCGGCGACGACCTCTCGGGTGAGACGTGGGACTCTCGCGGCTGGGTGGGCCATTCCGCCGGACGCGATCTGCTCCTGCGACTCGCGGTCGAGGCGGTCCTCGGGATCGCGCTGCCCTTGCCGGCCTCGTCGGCCGACGGCGACAGACGCCGATCCGGGAGCCCGCCGTCCTGATCGCGCAGCGAGCGGATGCTGGAGGCGGGATCTTCGCTCGCGTCGCCTAGCGTTCGAACACGGCCTCGCCGTCGATCATCACGAGGCGGGGACGGGCTGTGGCCAGCGCGCCACCGGGCTCGATTGGGTGGACGAGCGCCTCGGCCGGGATCACCACCAGATCCGCCCGCTGGCCCGGGGTTAGGCGGCCGCGGTCGGGCTCGGCGGCGGTGACGGCCGGCGCGACGCAGGCCGCCCGGAGCGCCTCCGCGAGGGTCAGCCGCTCGTCCGGACCGAACGGTTCGGCGCCGGGAGGCCACGACCCGTCGATCCGGGTGACCGCCATCGACAGCCCCGGCCACGGATCGATCGGCTCGACCGGGGCGTCGGTCCCGAACGCCACCACCGCTCCGGCCTCGAGCAGCGACCGCATCGGGTAGCCGCGCGTCTCCGCTCGATCGCCCCACAGGAGCCGTGCGCTGGGCGCGTCGGCCCGGACGTGGACCGGCTGGATCGAGGCGGCGATCCCGGCCCGGGCAAATC
>DATAIW010000423.1:0-3000 GCA_036262455.1 Candidatus Limnocylindrales bacterium
GGTGACGGTGCGGACGGCGAGCCCTCCGACGATCCCTCCGGCGAGCCGCACCCGATCCCGCTCCGACGCGCCGGCCGCCGTCGCTCGAGCCGCGATGGCCGCCCGGATGGCGACGGTGACCGCCGTCCTCCGCCGCCGCGCGGGCCGCGGACCGCCGTCGGGGGCCCCCGCGACGGCGGGTTCTCGATGCGGTCGCGGGTGACCACGATCGTCGTCGTCGCGATCATCGCCTTCGTCGTTCTGATGCTCACGTTCGGGATCGACCTGTGGACCGACGCGATCTGGTACCGCAGCGTCGGCTTCGACCAGGTGTTCTGGACGCGTCTCGGGATCCAGGGCGGCCTGTTCGCCCTCGGTGGCGTCGTCGCCCTGGTCATCCTGCTCGGCAATCTCTGGCTGGCCGGACGGCTCAGCCCGGCGAGCAAGGGCGGAGCGGTCGGCGGCGGAACGATCCGCGCCTGGATCGACCGGCTCAACGAAGCGGCCGCGAACGCCGACCCCGGCCGCTCCGAACGCCGCCAGTGGGATCGCTGGAACCGCTCGAACACGGGCGAGCCCGAGAACGTCACGCCGCTTGAGTTGCCGGATCCCGTCCCGCTCGGCCGGCTCGTCATCATCATCATCGCCGCGCTGACGGCGCTGGGCGTGGCCGGTTCGGTCGCCGGCAGCTGGGAGACCATCGCCCTCTGGCAGAACCGGGTCCCCTTCGACCCGTCGGGGCAGGCCCCCCCCGACCCGATCTTCCACCTCGACATCTCGTTCTTCCTGTTCGACCTGCCGTTCCTGCGCCTGCTCCAGACGCTCGCAAGCGGCCTGCTTGTCGCGTCGCTGGCCGTGGCCGCGGGCCGCTACCTGCTGTCGGCGATGTCGGGTGCGGCGATCTTCGACACCCGCGTCCGCGTCCACCTCGGGGTCCTCGCCGGCCTCTTCCTGATGACGATCGCCCTCGGCTACCAGCTCGACAAGCTCGAGCTCGTCCACAGCGACCGGGGGATCGCGACCGGGGTCAGCTTCACCGACGCGAACGCGCAGTTCCTCGCCTACAACGTCCTGACCGGGCTGTCAGCGATCGCGGCCGCGCTCCTCATCGGGGGCGCGTTCGCCCGCGTCCTCTGGCCGGTCGGGCTGACGCTCGCGGTCTGGTTCATCGCCTCGATCGCGATCGGCCGGCTCTATCCGGCGGCGATCCAGTACTTCACCGTCAATCCGAACCAGCAGGCCCAGGAGACCCCGTACATCGCGAACAACATCGCGATGACGAGGTTGGCCTTCGGCCTCGGGTCATGGACGGACCAGCCGTATGCGGGCAACGCCTCGGTCACCGCGGCGACGATCGCCGCCGACTCCGACACCTTCGCGAACGCGCGCCTGTGGGACTACCGCCCGCTGGGTGACACGCTCGGCCAGCTGCAGACCGTCCAGCGGTACTACGCGTTCACGGACGTCGACACCGATCGCTACGCGATCGGCGACTCGGTCCGCCAGGTCATGCTGTCCGGCCGCGAGCTCGCCCTCGAGAACAACACCGAGGCGACCGGCTGGGTCAACCAGCACATCGTCTACACCCACGGGATCGGCGTCGCGATGGTGCCGGTCAACGAGGTCGCCTCGCAGGGCCAGCCGCACCTGATCATCTCGAACCTGCCGCCGGTGTCGACCGCTGGCGCTCCGCCGATCGTCAGGCCCCAGATCTACTTCGGCGAGCGACCGAGCAGCGGCTATGCGGTCGTCGCCGCCAGGCAGGACGAGTTCGACTATCCGCGTGGCGTGGGCGACACCTCGGGCACCAGCGGCGGCACGAACGCAACGACGCGCTGGGCGGGCAAGACCGGGATCTCGCTCAGCACGACGCTCGACCGGCTCCTGTGGTCGGCACGGTTCCGCGACTTCAACCTCCTGATCAGCGACCAGGTGACCGCCGACAGCCAGCTCCTGTTCCACCGCTCGCTCGGAGAGCGGCTGCCGATGATCGCGCCGTTCCTGCGCTACGACAAGGACCCGTACCTCGTCATCGACGGCAGCGGCCACATGAAGTACATCCAGGACGCCTTCACGACGAGCGACGCGTTCCCGCATGCCCAGTCGTTCGACCCGGCCGCCGAGCTGGGCGGGACCGGCCTCGGCGGCGACCCGTTCAACTACATCCGGAACAGCGTCAAGATCGTGACCGACGCCTACGACGGGTCGATGACCTTCTACGTCGCCGACGACACCGACCCGATCATCCGGGCCTGGGAAGGCGTGTTTCCGACCCTGTTCCACCCGATCTCGGAGCTCCCCGCCGACCTCGTCCCGCACCTGCGCGTGCCCGAGGAACTGTTCGACGTCCAGACCCGGATGTACGGCCGCTACCACGTGACCGACCCGTCGACCTTTTACACGAACAACGACCTGTGGACCGTGCCGGCGCCGGCGAGCAGCAAGCAGAGCCTCCCGAACGAGGCGTACTACGTGATGATGCGGATGCCCGGCCGCGACAAGGCGGAGTTCCTGCTCCTCCAGCCGATGATCCCGAAGAACCGTCCGAACATGATCGCGTGGGTCGCCGCCCAGAACGACCCGGGCGTCCGCGGGAAGGTCACCGTCTTCCGGTTCCCGAGCGAGAGCTCGATCTTCGGCCCGGCCCAGGTCGAGGCGCAGATCGATTCGGACCCCATCATCAGCGCTCAGACCACGCTGTGGGACCAGGCCGGGAGCACCGTCGTCCGCGGCAACCTGATCGTCGTCCCCGTCGGCGGATCGCTGATCTATCTCCAGCCGGTCTACCTCCAGTCGGCCAGCTCGAAGTTCCCGGCATTCCAGCGGATCGTCGTCGCGTCCCCGCGGAACATCGTCTGGGGAACGACCCTCCAGGAGGCCCTCAACCTGCTGCTCGCCAAGGAGGCCGGCGGCGGGCCCGGGCCGTCGCCATCGCCCGGGCCGACCCCGACCCCGACGCCGGGACCGAGCGCGACTCCCGCTCCGGGCGGGTCGCTGCCGCCGGGCGCGACGGTCCAGCAG
>DATAIW010000424.1:0-1789 GCA_036262455.1 Candidatus Limnocylindrales bacterium
TGGACCTTGACCCGCGGCTTCGTGATCCCGTAGCCGAGCCAGGCCAGGACCGCGAGGCTCAGCAGCGGCCCGACGATCCCGATCAGGATGAGGACCGGCAGCAGCGCGATCAGTCCGGCCCAGTCGGGGATGACCAGCTTCGAGATGAAGCCGAGGAGGTCCGACCACAGGTTCGAGATCTGGTCGAGGACGGTCACCGGCGCATTCTAGCCGTGTTTCGGGGCGCGCTTCCCGTTGCCGGTCTTGCGCGTGGCGCCGCGGCCGGGCGACCAGCCGGGACCGTCCTGCTCGCCTTCCTCCACGGAGCCCGGCGTCGGTTGCCGGAGCCGCGGCGGGACGGGTGGGCGCTTGTTCCCGACCGACGGCGAGGACAGCGTCGAGCGGGCCATCCGGGCGACGAGCCACGAGGCCCCGGCCGTCCGGGCGCCGCGATGCTGGATCGCGAAGCGGAGGGCTCGATCGTCGGTGACGACGAGGATCGATTCGGTCGCCAGCGAGCCGCCCCCGGCCGGCGCCCCGGCGGCCATCGCGACATCCTCGACGAGGGTGACGAGGATCGTGTCGGCCGTATGCCGGCCGCCGTAGCGGACCGAGACGCCGTGCGCGATCCGCTCGCCGCGCAGACCGCGCTCGGCGGGACCGTCGAAGACGAGCTCGATGGCGACCTGGGGCGGGATCGCCGCACGAAGGCGACCGATCAGCGCGGCCGGCGGCTGGCGCTCCGGGCCCGACGAGAGCTGGTGGAGCAGGTTCGTGCCATCGACGAGCAGGCGGGTCGTGCCGGTCATCGGATCGTTGCGCGGCGAGAGGCGGGTCACCGGCCAAGCGTAGCCGCTCGCGCGGCGGCGGCTCGGCCGCGCTCGGCCCGGCCCGCGCACGCGCCGGAACGTCGCTCCGCTGGGCGTTCGAATAGCCGAATGATTCGAACCTCGCAATATTCGGCTACACGAAATGGCAGTGCAGTCGAATGTCGGCGAGCCGGGCCGGTGAGACGGGACCGGGTAGCATTCGCCGCTGATGACTGCCCCCGGACTGCTCCTCCTCGTCGACCTCGACGGCGTCCTGTACCGCGGCCGGGATCCCGTGTCCGGGGTCGCCGCCGTGCTCGCCGCGCGGGCGGAGCGGGGCGACGACGTCGTCTACGTCACGAACAACTCGATGTGGTACCGCGAGGAATACGTCGAGCGGATCGCCGGGATGGGCGCCCCGGTGACGGCCGACCGGATCGTCTCGTCGCCGCGCGCGACCGCGCTCTACCTGCGCGATCACGAGCCGACGATCCGGCACGTCCTGACGGTCGGCGCGAGCGGGATGGACCGCGAGCTCGAGGACGCCGGGTTCCGGGTGACCCGCGCCGGCGACGTCGGCGAGCTGATCCGCGGCGGCGGCGTCGAGGGCACCGACGGCGGGAACGGCTGGGAGGCCGCCGGCCGGCCCGACGCGGTCGTCGTCGGGCTCGACCCCAAGATCGACTACCTCCGCCTGACCGTCGCGAACGACTGCGTCCGGGCCGGCGCCCGGTTCATCGCCACCAACCGCGACCCCGTCTATCCGACCGAGCGGGCGGTCCGGCCCGGAGCCGGTTCGATCGTCGCCGCGGTCGAGGCCGCCAGCGGGGTCACGCCGATCTCGATCGGCAAGCCCGAGCCGTACCTGCTCGAAGAGGCGGCGCGAGTGGTCGGGCGCGTGGCGGGCGAGGCGATCATGATCGGCGACGGGCTCGACACCGACATCGCCGCGGCCCGGGCGGTCGGGGCGCGAAGCATCCTGATGCTGACCGGGGTGACGA
>DATAIW010000425.1:0-5693 GCA_036262455.1 Candidatus Limnocylindrales bacterium
CGAGACTGTCCACGACGGCGATCAGGTCGATGTCGTCGCACGCCTGACCAGCCGGACATTCGGCGGGTATGAGTCGCTCCAGCTCGACATCCGGGACGTGGCGAGCAGCGGCCTCCACGACGCGCCAGCGCAGGTCGACATACCGGCGGTCGGCAGCGAGCCGGCCGTCGGCGGGGGCCTGACGCTCCCGGTCGCGTCGTGACCCGCAGCGGGGCTCCGGCCCGGGCACGGACTCCCCGAGCGCCTCGCGATCCGTACGGAATCGGCCCGGTCTCGGGCTTCGTCGGCCCGGTCCTCGCGATGATCGCGCTCGTCGTCGTCGCCGCGCTCACGCTCAGCCTGATGAACGGAGACATCCCATTCAAGACCGGGACGCCCGGCGGCGGAGGCGACGGCGGAGGCGACGGCCCGACACCGAGCCCGGCCCCGTCGAATGTCGTGATCACGCCGCCGTCCGCCGTCTTCCCGGGCTCGATCACCTATGCCAAGGCCGGCAACATCTGGATCCAGAGCGGCAAGGACGCCCACCAGGTGACGAACGACGGCGACGATTCCATGCCCACCTTCTCCGCCGACGGCCAGTGGATCTACTTCATCCGGGTCGAGCGGACCGGTGGCAAGTTCCCGACCGGCGGCTTCCAGAATCCGTCGTACTACGACCTGAACACCCCGGTCCTGTTCCGGATCAAGCCCGATGGGACAGGCGCCAAGCGGCTGCTCACCGGCCGCTACACCCAGGGCAGCTATACGTGGTTCTACTGGCTGAGTCAGCCCGTCCCCAGCCCGAACGGAAAGACGATCGCGGTGATCTCCGACGGCCCGAACCCACTCCAGAACGACATCGTCCTCCACACCTTCAACATCGCATCGAAGAAGCTCACGTCACTGAACCTGCCGGAGTCGCTCCATCTCGGCCACCAGGACCCTGCCTGGCGGCCCGACGGCCGGTATCTCCTCTACGTCAAGAACGGACGCGAGGCGACGCGAGGGGCGCCGCAGATCTATCGCTATGAGCTGGCCACGAAGAAGACGAAGGCGCTGACCGGACCCGGCTACCTCGCTCCTGCCTACTCACCCGACGGCGCGTGGATCGCGGCGACGAAGACCGACGCCTTCGGGACCAACATCGCGATCCTCGACCAGGCGGGCAAGGAGGTCCTCCGGGTCACCGACGACGACCATTCCTTCTCGCCGATCTGGTCGCCGGCCGGCAACGCCGTCGCGTTCCTCCACCTCGAGGGCACGATCGTCGATCTGCGAATGGCCACGCTCGACCGTTCGACCGGAAACTGGACGGTGGCCGCAACGGTCGATCTCACCAAGGTGTCCGGGCTCGACGGCGCGTCGCGGCCGAGCTGGTTCGTCCCGCCGTCCGAGCTGCCGGCGCCGAGCGGCGCGCCCGGTCCCGGCAGCTCGCCGGCCGCATCGACCGGGTCGACCGCCCCGTGAGGCCGCGCCCGGACCTCGACCGGATCCCGCGATGACCGAGGTCGCGGACGCGTCATATCTCGGCCGCCTCGCCGTCCGATCGGCGGCGACCGGCACCGTCCTCTGTCTCGGTCTCGACCCGGATCCCGACGCCCTGCCCGACGGGTTCAGCCGCGACCTGCGCGGGGTGGAGGCGTTCGCCCGCCTCGTCCTCGATGTCGCGGGTCCGTTTGCGGCCGCCGTGAAGCCGAACCTCGCGTTCTTCGAGGCGTTCGGGTCGGCCGGGATCGCGGCCCTCGAGCGGCTCCGGGTGGCCGTGCCGGCGGGCCTGCCGGTCGTCATGGATGCCAAGCGCGGCGACATCGGGACGACCGCGGCGCGCCAGGCGGCGGCCCTGTACGACGACCTCGGCGCGGACGCGATCACGATCAGTCCGTATCTCGGCGAGGAGGCGATCGCACCGCTGATCGCGCGGTCGGATCGCCTGGCCTACGTGCTGTGCCGGACGTCCAATCCGGGCGCCGGCGAGCTCCAGGGCCTGATCGTCGCGGCGGACCCGGCGCTCGGCGCCCCGGCCGAGCCGCTGTGGGCGCGTGTCGCCCGACGCGTCCAGGCCTGGGGCCCCGGCGGGACTGTCGGGCTCGTCGTCGGAGCCACCGCTCCCACCGAGCTCGCCGCGATCCGGCGCCTGGCGCCCGGTCTCGCGTTCCTCGTTCCCGGCGTCGGAGCCCAGGGCGGGGACGAGGCGGCCGTGCTCGCGGACGGCCGGGCGACGGCTGCGCCGGCCGGGGCGCGAGCCGGCGGTGGCTTGCTCGTCAACGTCTCGCGGGGGATCGCGGGTGCGGCCCGTGCGAACACCGGATCAGCCCCCGCGGGCGACCCGGCCGATGCGATCGCCGCGGCGGCCCGCGACTGGGCGGCTCGCCTGCCCGTGCTACCCTAGCCAGCGCGCGACCGGACGTCCGCGGTCACCAACCCGCGCCAACGTGCGGTGATTCGATGGAGCACGCAGCATGCCTCTTCCGTCCGGCTTCGAATGGATTGTCATCCTCGTCATCGCCCTCCTGATTCTTGGCCCGGGCAAGCTCCCGGACGTCGCCGCGTCGGTCGGCAAGAGCATCCGTGAATTCCGGAAGGCGTCGGCCGATGTCCAGGAGGCGGTGAAGGTCGACACCTCGCCGTTGCCCGCCGGGCCGACAGCGACCGCGCCAGCGCCCGTGGCGGCAGCCCCTGGGCCCGTTGCGGCAGTCCCTGCGACCGTTGCGGCAGCCCCTGCGCCCGTTGCGGCAGTCCCTGCGCCGGTCGCCGCGGAGCCAGTGCAGGAGCCGGTCCGATCGGACGCATCTGGGTCGACGCCCGAGACCCACTGAATCGCGGAGCGCCCGCAGCCGATGACCAACGCTGACGCGCTGCGCGAGGGCGATCTCCCGACCGGGGTGCCGTCCCCGTCATCCGACCCGTCCGCCGTCACGATCGAAGACGATCGGGTCATGACCCTCGTGGACCACCTGGGCGAGCTTCGAACCCGCCTCGTCCGATCGCTGATTGCCGTCGGCATCGGCAGCATCGTCGGCTTCTTCTTCTCGACACCGATCATCGCGACCCTCGCGGCGCCCGCCGGGGGCAAGCTCCTCAATCTCGGCCCGGGCGACGCCTTCGCGATCACGCTCCGGGTCTCCCTCGTGACCGGGGTCGTCCTCGCGATGCCGGTCCTCCTCCATCAGGGCTGGGCGTTCGTCGCCCCTGGTCTGACCCCCGCCGAGCGCCGCACGCTCCGGCCGTGGATTCCTCTTGCGCTCCTGTTTTTCGTGGTCGGTGTCACGATCGCGTACTTCGTCCTGCCGTTCGCGATGGGGTTCCTCCTGAGCTTCGGAACCGGCGTGTTCATCAACCAGCTCGCGGCGGGCCAGTACTTCGACTTCGTCACAACCCTGTTCCTGGCGTTCGGCCTGCTGATGGAGTTCCCGATCCTCCTGTACGCGCTGTCGCGCGTCGGGATCGTGACCTCGGAGCGGCTCCGCGCGTCGCGCCGGATGATCATCCTCGGGATCACGATCTTCGCCACCGTCGCGACGCCGGGCGGCGATCTCGTCAGCCCGACGGTCCTCGGCCTCACGATGTACCTCCTGTTCGAGCTGACCCTGATCGCGATCCGCAGAAGCGGCCGCTGATGATCCCGGATCGGGATCCGGCCGCGATCGTGGATCCTGACTCGCCCGTCGACGCGGAGGTCGACGCAGACGTCGTCGATGTCGCCGACGCGGTGGAGGGCCAGCACGTCGTCCTGCTCAGCGGGCTGTCGGGCGCCGGCAAGACCGCGGCGGCCAAGCTGTTCGAAGACCTCGGCTACACGGTCGTCGACAACCTGCCCGGCGAGCTGCTCCCGGAGCTGGCCGAGCTCGTGGCGGACAATCCAGAACGGTTCGGCAAGGTCGCGATCGTGCTCGATATCCGGTCGGGCGACGCGCCGATGGCATTCGGTGCGATGCGCGGCGCTCTGGAGGGTCGCGGGATCCGCCCCCAGGTGTTCTTCCTCGAGGCTCGCGACGACGTCCTGATCCGGCGCTTCTCCGAGACCCGCCACCGCCACCCGCTGGCCGACCAGCGCGGCATCGCCAGCTCGATCGTGGCCGAGCGCCGCCTCCTCGATCCGGTCCGCAGCGAATCGAACGTGGTCATCGACACGAGCGACCTGCCGTTGCGCGAGCTGCGCGAACGGATCTTCACCCGGCTCGGCGAGGCGGCCGACCCGAACCGACTCGCGATCCAGCTGATCAGCTTCGGGTTCAAGTACGGCGTGCCCCTCGAGGCCGACCTCGTGTTCGACGTCCGGTTCATGCAGAACCCCTACTACATCGACGAGCTCCGCCAGCTCTCCGGTCTGACCGAGGAGGTTCGCTCGTTCGTCCTCGGTCAGCCGGTCGCCCAGGAGTTCCTCGGCTACCTGCGGGACTTCCTCGGCTTCGCCCTGCCGGCGTACATCGGTGAGGGCAAGACGCGCCTGACGATCGCCCTCGGTTGCACCGGCGGCTATCACCGTTCGATCGCCCTGTCCGAGGCACTGGCCGACTGGCTGCGCGAACGGGGCTTCGGACCGATCGCGATCTTCCACCGCGAGCTGGACCGGACGTGACCGACTCCGGGCGGCGCGACCCGGCGAGCTCGAGCCCGGACGACGAGACCGGCGACCGGCCGGGGGTCAGGCGGCGTATCGCCGCCGACCGGCTCGCGGTGACGAACCTCCGCCGCTGGTTGACACCCGGGATCGGCGTGAAGCGCTGGCTCCTCGTGACGTTCGCCGGCCTGCTCGTCCTGGCCCTCGGCGCGGCCCACGTCATCCGCCAGGCGACGCGTGATGTCGAGCCCGGGGGGCTTGCCGGCACGATCCTCGACGCGGTCACATTCCAGTTCCTGCCGTACCCGCTCCGCGGTCTGATCGTCGGTGTCGTGGGGCTCGCCCTGCTCGGGTTCGGCGCCTACCGCACGATCGGCGCGCTCACGGCGCCCTTCCGGCCGTCGCAGGGGGGCGGTCGCCTCGTCGAGCTGATCTACCAGCGCAAGTCGCTGGCGCGCGGCCCGCGGGTGGTCGTGATCGGCGGCGGCACCGGCCAGTCGACGATCCTGCGCGGGCTCAAGGAGCACACGAGCAACCTGACCGCGATCGTCGCCGTCGCCGACGACGGCGGCTCGTCCGGAGTCCTGCGCGAGGAGCTCGGGATCCCGCCGGTCGGCGACATCCGGCGCTGCCTCGCCGCGCTGGCCGACGCGGAGAACCTCGTCGGCGAGGTCCTCGAGCATCGTTTCGCCGGCTCACCGACCGACATTGCGCCCGAGGCCGGTGGACCCCTCGGCGGGCATCCGGTCGGCAATATCCTGCTGGCCGCGATGACCCAGCTCGAGGGCGGTGATTTCGAGGAAGGGGTCCGCCGAGCGAACCGCGTACTTGCCGTTCGCGGCCAGGTTCTGCCCGCGGCGGCGACCCCGTTGACCCTTCACGCCCGGACCCGCGACGGCACGGTCGTCGACGGCCAGTCGCTCATCACGAAAACGACCGGGATCGAGCGGGCATGGGTGACCCCGGCCAACGTCGCGGCCTGCGAGGATGCGCTCGCCGCGATCGCCGAAGCGGACCTGATCGTCCTCGGTCCGGGGTCCCTGTACACGAGCCTCCTGCCGAGCCTGCTCCTGCCCCAGATCCGCGACGCCGTGCTCGCCTCGCCGGCGCTCCGGCTCTACGTCTGCAACGTCGCCACGCAGGACGGCGA
>DATAIW010000426.1:0-3049 GCA_036262455.1 Candidatus Limnocylindrales bacterium
GGCGGGTACTGGCATCCCGAGAAGCCGTGGATCGACGCCTTCCGGCAGCGTCTCGTCGCCGATCCCGCCGAGCTCCACGGGCTGATCGACGCGCCGGCGTTCCAGGCGGCGTTCGGTGGGTTGAGCCGCGACGGCCACGCCCTCCAGCGGGTCCCGGCAGGGTTCGCCGCGGACCATCCGGAGGCGGAGATCCTCAAGCTGAAGGACGTGATCTTCGGCAAGCGCCTGTCGGACGAGGAGGCCTATTCGGCGGACCTGCCGGAAACGATTGCCGACACCTTCGCGGCCGGCGTCCCGCTCCTCCGCTATCTGGCCGCGCTCGGCTGATCGCTCGTTCGGGCGCCGGGCGATCGAACCGACGGCGCGGAGCGACGCGCGCGAGGTCAGGCGAAGGGCTTCCGATAGGTCGCGGACCGGGTGACCGGGCGGAAGCCGCAGCCCTCGTAGACGCGGAGCGCGCCCGACGGGTTCTCGGTGTCGACGCCGAGCGCCGCCTCGGTCATGCCCCGCGCCCGGAGCAGCGGGAAGCTGGCCGCGATCAGCGCTCGGGCAAGACCCCGACGGCGCCACGGCCGGCGGACGCTGATGTGCTCGGTGTACCCGCGCAGCCGGCCGTGCCGCGCGTTCTCCTCGGCGTTGATGAAGCTCCGGACCTGTCCGGCGACCTCGTCCCCGTCCCAGGCGACCCGCCACAGGGTCGTGTCGGACTGGACCGGATCGGTCAGGAACTGCTCGTATTCCTGTTCCGTCGACGGCGCGAATCCCCAGTGATCCCTGAAGGCCTCCTGGTCGGCCGCCCAGATGGTGGGCAGGTCCTCGGGTCGGACCTCGCGGATCTGGAGTCCCGCCGGGAGCGGCGCGTCGGGCAGATCGTCGACGCTCGGACGCACCATGGCGTAGTAGAAGCGGACTGCCGCGTACTCGCCCGCCGCGAGCAGCGTGTCGCGCTCCGGCGAGAGGTCTCCGCCGAATGTCTCGAAGAGCTTCTCCCCGACGGGATGCCCGGCGGCGATCACCCGCAGGCGGGTCTCGAGCGCGTCGACCATCGCCATGAACACCGCGTGGCCCACCACGGTCGGATCCACGAATGGGATGACCTCGTAGATCCGCGTGCCGTCGAGCTCCGCGTGCCACGCCGCGCGGCCGTAGCCGATGATCCGACCGTCGATCTCGGCCACGGCGACGTCCGTCGCCGGATCGGAGCCCGGTGGGTTGGCATAGAACATCGCGAACTGCTCGTCCGTCGTCCAGAAGTTCGCTCCCTCGGCATCGCGGATCGCGTTCGCGATCGCGTTCATCGCCGACAGGTCGTCGGGTGCCTTCAGGTGGCGGAGGATCAGGCCCCGGACCGCGGGCAGCGGAGCCGCGGTCGGGAACCGCCGGATCCCGGCATCGGTTGCGGCAGCCCGCGGCGCGGCCATCAGTCGATCGTGAAGTGGTCCGGACCCTGGTAGCGGCCCGTTCGTTCCTTCTCGATCTGCATCAGGACGTCGTTGAGCAGCGACGAGGCGCCGAAGCGGAACCAGTCCGGGCTCATCCAGCGCGGTCCGAGCGTCTCGTACAGGACGACGAGGTACTGGATCGCCTCCTTGGCGACGCGGATCCCGCCGGCCGGCTTCATCCCGACCTGGCGCCCGGTCTGGCGCTCGAAGTCGCGGATCGCCTCGAGCATGACGAGGGTCACCGGCAGCGTCGCCGCCGGCACGACCTTGCCCGTCGAGGTCTTGATGAAGTCGGCGCCGGCGGCCATCGCCAGGACGCTCGCCCGCCGGACGTTGTCGTAGGTCTCGAGCTCGCCAGTCTCGAGGATCACCTTGAGATGGGCGTCGCCGCTGGCGTCCTTGACGTCGACGATCTCCTCGAAGACGGTCAGGTAGTCGCCGCTCAGGAACGCGCCGCGGTCGATGACCATGTCGATCTCATCCGCGCCGGCATCGTGGGCGGCCCGCACCTCGGCGAGCTTGATGTCGCGGAACGTCTGGCCCGACGGGAAGCCGGTCGCGACCGAGGCGACCTTGACGGTCGAGCCCGTGAGCGCCTCCTTCGCGTCGGCCACCATGGCCGGGTAGACGCAGATCGCCGCGACCGACGGGATCGTCGGGTCGCCCGGCTGAGGGTGCATCCCCTTGGCGCAGAGTGCCCGGATCTTGCCCGGGGTGTCCTTCCCCTCGAGGGTCGTCAGGTCGATCATCCTGATCGCGAGATCGAGCGCCCAGAGCTTCGACTGCTTCTTGATCGAGCGCTTCTTCAGCGCGTCGACCCGCTCCTCGACGCCGACCTGGTCGACCGAGCTGACCCGCCCGAGCAGGCTGCCGAGGGCGCCCGGGCGGCCGTCCCATGAGCGGACGAGCTCGTGGGCGCGCTCCCGGGCGAGGGTGTCGGCGCGGTGGATCGTGGCCATGGGACGGTGAGGATACACCGGCCCTCGACCCCGTTCGGAGACGGTCAATCCGGTGGGGGTGCGTCAGCGTAGCCACCCCTGACACCGCCGGGGTTGCAGGAGGGTAGACGCATGGCGACTCGTTCGGTCCATCGACTCGCGGTCCGAGGCGCCATCGGAGCGATCCTCGCCCTCGTCGCCACCGCCGGCGCATCCGCGGCCCTCGCGGCCGATCACGGCGTCGACATCGCCGGCTTCGCCTTCTCGCCGGATTCGATCACGATTGCCGTCGGTGACACGGTCACGTGGACGAACGGGGACGGCGTGAGCCATACCGCGACCGCCAACGACTCCTCGTTCGATACCGGCACGATCGCTGCCGGGTCGTCCAGGTCGGCGACGTTCTCGACGGCGGGCACGTTCAGCTACCACTGCAGGATCCACCCGGCGATGACCGCGACGATCGTGGTCGCGGGCTCGACCACGCCACCGCCGACGGACACGCTCGATCCGGCCGCCGCGTCATCCAACGGCGGTGCACCGTGGGCGCTCCTCGCTCTTGCGGCGCTCGGCGGGCTCGTCCTCGGTCGGCGACGGTTCGCGCGTCCCGTCGAGGCGCCGGCCGCCGACTGACGGCGCTGCCGCGGCGGACGAGGGGCGGGCCAGGGG
>DATAIW010000427.1:0-13902 GCA_036262455.1 Candidatus Limnocylindrales bacterium
GCCACCAGGCCGGCCCGTCTCGCCCGCGCCGCATCGGCGATCCCGTCCGGTCCACAGGCGACGATCGCCACGCGACACCCGGCGCGCTCGATCCGCCGAAGCCAGGCGAGGTACTGCGTCGCGTCGCGGGCCGTCACGACGACCACCGTCGTCCCGGGCCGGATGACGCGGAGGATCATCCCGAGCAGCCGGTCGAACGGCGCGGACGGGTGCGACGATAGCCGGGCGAGCAGGTCGAAGACCCGCTCGAGCTGGCCCGGCGCCTCAGACACCGCGACGTGCGCGAACCGGCTCTCGGCCCCGTGATAGCCGGCGGCCGCCAGGCCGAACGCCGCCCGCTCGAGCGCGAGGGAGCGGGCGATCGAGGCGGCCACGACGAACAGGGACTCGACCTCCTCGGCGTCGCCGGTCGTCAGCCACGCCGGGCCGTCCGCGGTCTGGACATCGAGGGCGAGGAGGACCTCGCGGTCGCGCGACGGCTCGAACCGCTTGACGACCGGGCGGCCGAGGCGGGCGCTCGCGCGCGAGTGGATGCGTCGGATCGGGTCGCCCGGGGCGTATTCGCGGATGCCGGCGAACCGCGACGGATCCTCGCTCAGGCCCGCCCGCGCCCGGTCCTGGCCGCCCCAGGTGTCGCGCCGGTGGAGGGCGGTCGTCGGGACGGTTCGCGGTCGGACGAGGAACCGGTCGACCCCCGGATGCTGGCCGGTTGCCGCCTCCCGGGCGAACAGGTCGCCGACGGTCAGTCCGACGGGCCCGATCTCGTAGACGCCGCGCCGCTCGGCGGTGACGTGGAACTGGCGGGTCACCCGCTCGAATGGGGCCAGGGTCCAGGCGTTGCGGAGGACCCGCGCGCCGTGCCCGCCGACGACGAGCGACCGCTCCCGGACGACGACCCCGGGGCTGGCCTCATCCTCGGCCCGCAGCCAGGCCAGCGGCAGGCGCTTGCGGTTCCAGATCTCGATCGAGGTCGGGATCTCCTCGCCCCAGGTGATCCGGTCGCGCTCGAGGGTCCGTCGATAGGTCACCCGCTCGAGCCCGAAGCGGCCCCAGATCGACCGAACGATCTCGAGGAGGAGAACGACAATCGACAGCACGATCGCGACCGGGACGTCGAGGAAGGTGCCCGTGAGGAGGAGCAGGATCGCCAGGATCGCCGTCCCCGTCATCGGCTAGGGCTCCTGGCCGGCCGTGATCGGCGGCACGGGCACGGTGCTGATGATCGCGCTGAGGGCGTTGTCGACCGAGGCGCCCCGCAGGCTCTGGTCGAGATCGACGACGAGCCGATGGGCGAGGACCGCCCGGGCGATCCGCTGGACGTCGTCGGGCAGGACGAACCGTCGACCGTCGAGGAACGCGGCGGCCTGCGCGGCACGGTACAAGGCGACGGCCGCGCGCGGACTGGCCCCGAGCTGGAGGTCGGCATGAACCCGGGTCGCCCGGACGAGGGCGACGGCGTAGGCCTCGACCTCATCGGCCACCCGGACCCGGCGGACCTGGTCGCGGAGATCGAGCAGGCGCGGCCCGTCGAGGACCGGCTCGATCGCGTCGAGTGGCTCGGCCGACGTCTGGTAGCGATGGGCGATGGCGCGCTCGGCGGCCTCGTCGGGATAGCCGATCGTGACCCGCAGCAGGAACCGGTCGAGCTGGGCCTGGGGCAGGGCGAACGTGCCCTCGAACTCGATCGGGTTCTGGGTCGCGAGGACGATGAAGGGATCGGGCAGGGGCCGGGTCGTGCCCTCGATCGAGACCTGCCGCTCCTGCATCGCCTCGAGGAGGGCGGCCTGCGTCCGCGGCGTGGCCCGATTGATCTCGTCGACGAGGAGGATGTTCGTGAAGACGGGGCCGGGAGCGAAGCGGAGCGTCCCACCCTCGTACAGGCTCGAGCCGGTGACGTCGACCGGCAGGAGATCCGGTGTGCCCTGGACCCGGTTCGAGTCCAGCGTCAGAGCCCGGGCGACCGCCCGGGCGAGGAGGGTCTTGCCGGTCCCGGGCACGTCCTCGACCAGGACGTGGCCACCGGCGAGGAGCGCGGTGATGATCAGGCGGAGCGGCGCCTCGGCGCCGACGACGGCCTGCCCGACCGCCGTTCGGAGGTCCTCCCAGAGCCTCCGCGCGGGATGCTCGGCGACGGTGGCTCCGTCCGTTGGCGATGGGGCATCGGACGCTGGCGCAGCCGCCGACGCGGGCTCGATGTCGGTGTCCGTGGCGGGCTCCTCGGGCGGTCGGGGCTCTCGACAGGGATACGCGCCGGGAGCGCAGGTCGCTCAGCCTACCCGAGTTGCTTCGGAGCGATCCCGTGCGGCCCCCTTCCGCGTCGTCTCGCAGCGATTGCCGCGCCCTCGTGTCAGATACCACCGCCCGTGGTGAGGGTCAGAGGAGGCGCAGTCATGGCCGGTCATGCACGATCCCCCGTGGTGCCTGACCACAGCGAGGCTGGATTCGACCGCCAGATCGAGATGGAGCCGGATACGCACCACGCCGGATGGTGAATGGCATCCATGGCGCCCAGGTGGCGGGCCGGCGCCAGGTGGCGGGCCGGCGCCAGGTGGCGGGCGCGGATCGCGCGCGGGGATCGCCGGTCCACGACCCGTGTCACGGCCGACGGGAGTTCTGCGTCACATGCCTGACGCTCGGATCGGCGAATGACCGACCGGCGTCAGAAGAAGGGATGGAACCTCCATGACCCGCTGGTGGCAAGAGTTCACCGGCCTCCTCGCACGTCGGCGCCACGACCGGATCGTCGCCCGCCGGCTGCGGACCTATGTCGGGAGTCCAGCCGGCCGCTGACCCATCGCACTGCCTGTCCCGAAGCCCCCGGAATCCCACCGGGGGCTTCGTCACGTCCGGGTCCGTCCGCTCGGGCGGAGCGGACGGCCAGCCGTCCCGCTTCGACGCTCAGCCGCCGGCGGCGATCCGTCGGAGCACCGCCGGCAGGATCCCGCCCTGCTGGTAGTACCCGACGTCGATCGGGCCGTCGAGCCGGGCGATCGCTTCGAACCGGCGCTCCCCGCCACCGTCGGCGGCGTCCGCCCGGGCGACCACCGTCAGCCGCTTCCGCGGGGAGAGGTCGTCAGCCAGGCCGTGGATCGTGTACGTCTCGCGGCCCGTGAGTCCCAGCGAGGACGCGCCATCACCGGGCTGGAACTGGAGTGGCAGGACGCCCATCCCCACGAGGTTCGAGCGGTGGATCCGCTCGTAGCTCTCGGCGAGGACCGCCCGGACTCCGAGGAGCATCGTCCCCTTGGCGGCCCAGTCGCGCGACGACCCGGAGCCGTACTCGCGGCCGGCGATCACGAGGAGCGGCGTCTCTTCGCGGCGGTAGCGCATCGCGGCGTCGTAGATGAACTGCTCCTCGCCGTCGGGCAGGTGGACCGTCCAGGGGCCTTCTTTGCCGGGCACCAGGGCGTTCCGCAGCCGGATGTTGCCAAACGTGCCGCGCATCATCACCTCGTGGTGACCGCGCCGGGCGCCATACGAGTTGAACTCGAGAGGCCCGACGTTCCGCTCCTGGAGCCAGTCACCGGCCGGCGACCAGGCGGCGATCGACCCGGCGGGCGAGATGTGATCGGTCGTGACCGAGTCGCCGAGCAGGGCGAGGACGCGGGCGCCGTCGATGTCGCGGACCGGGGCCGGGTCGGCGGTGAGCCCGTCGAAGAACGGCGGCTTGGCGATGTAGGTCGAGCGCGGATCCCAGTCGTAGCGGTCGCCATCGGGGATCGGCAGGGCCTGCCATCGTTCGTCGCCGTCGAAGACAACCGCGTAGGTCCGGCGGAAGAGCTCCGGGTCGATCGATTCACCGATCACCCGGCGGATCCCGTCGGGCGATGGCCAGATGTCGGAGAGCATCACGGGACGGCCGTCGGAGCCGCGCCCGAGCGGTTCGATGGTCAGGTCGATGTCGACCCGGCCGGCGAGGGCGAACGCGACGACGAGGGGAGGGGAGGCGAGGTACGACGCCCGGACGAGGGGATGGATCCGGCCCTCGAAGTTGCGGTTGCCCGACAGGACGGCGGCGACGACGAGGTCGTTGTCCTCGATCGCCTTCGCGATCGGATCGTCGAGCGGGCCGGAGTTGCCGATGCAGGTCGTGCAACCGTAGCCGGCGAGGCTGAAGCCGAGCTTCTCGAGCGGGGCCATCAGGCCGGCGGCCTCGAGATAGCCGGTCACGGCCTTCGAGCCCGGGGCGAGGGACGTCTTGACGGTCGGCCCGACCGACAGCCCGAGGGCGACCGCGTTCCGGGCGAGGAGGCCGGCCCCGACCATGACGGTCGGGTTCGACGTGTTCGTGCAGGAGGTGATCGCGGCGATCGCGACCGAACCGGTCCGGATCGACGCCTGCCGGCCGTCGACCTCGATGGTGACGGGTCGGTAGTGATGGTCGTCGACGGCGGGCCCGGACACCGGCTCCGCGACGGCCGGTGGCTCCTCGCCGCGGGCATCGCCGGCCGCGAACGAGGGCGGATCGCTGGCCGGAAACGACTCGGCGGATGACGCCTCGACCTCACCCCCGACCGGCTCGCGGGCCTCGACTGCGGCCTCGTCGAGGGCGACGAGCCCGTTCGGGAAGTTCGACCGGAAGTTGTCGCGGAGGGCGGTCAACGGGACGCGATCCTGGGGCCGACGTGGACCGGCCACCGATGGATCGACGGTCGCGAGGTCGAGCTCGAGTGCCTCGTCGAAGTCAGGCCCCGGCCCCGGTTGCCGCCACAGGCCCTGCTCCCTGGCATATGCCTCGACCAGGCTGAGCCGCTCGGTCGAGCGACCGGTCAGGCGGAGGTAGGCCAGCGTCTCGTCGTCGATCGGGAAGATCGTCGAGGTCGCCCCGAACTCGGGGCTCATGTTGCTGATCGTCGCCCGGTCGGCGAGGGCCAGCCCGGCGAGGCCGTCGCCGGCGAACTCGACGAAGGCGCCGACGACGCCGTGGGCCCGCAGCAGCTGGGTCACGACGAGGACGAGGTCGGTCGCCGTGGAGCCCTGCGGCAACTCGCCGTGGAGCCGGACGCCGACGATCCGCGGCATCGGCTGGTAGAGCGGCTGGCCGAGGAGGACGGCCTCGGCCTCGATCCCGCCGACGCCGTAGCCGAGGACACCGAGCGCGTTGATCATCGTCGTGTGCGAATCGGTTCCGACGAGGGTGTCGGGATAGGCGATCCGGCCCGGCCCGCCGCTCGGATCCGCCGCGTCGGTCACGACGCTGGCGAGGAACTCGAGGTTGACCTGGTGAACGATGCCGGTGCCGGGCGGCACGACCCGCAGGTCGCGGAACGCCGTCTGCGCCCAGCGCAGGAGCTGGTAGCGCTCGCCATTCCGCTCGTACTCCCGCTCGACGTTGAACGCGAACGATCCGGGCGTCCCGAACCGGTCGACCTGGACGGAGTGGTCGATGACGAGGTCGGCCGGGACGAGCGGGTTGACGAGGGCCGGGTCGCCGCCGAGCTCGGCCATCGCGTCGCGCATCACGGCCAGGTCGACGACCGCCGGCACGCCGGTGAAATCCTGGAGGAGCACCCGTGCCGGCATGAACGGGACCTCCGCCTCGGCGGCGACGCCAGCTCGCCACGAGGCGAGGGTCTCGACGTCCGCTGCCTCGACGATCCCGCTGCCGGCGTGGCGGAGGACGTTCTCGAGGAGGATCTTGAGCGTGACCGGTGCCCGTTCGAGGTCGATCCGATCGGCGATCGCGGCGAGCCGGTAGATGTCGGGCAGGCCTGCCCCGAGGCTGGCCCGAGCGCCGAAGGGATCGGAATGGGTCACGCGTCCTCCGTCGTGATCGGTCGGTACACTCGCTCGATGGAAGAGTACCGCGCATCCGGCTCGCGACCCGGACCGCGCCCGCGCCCGCGCTCGACGGCGCCGTCCGCGCGCGCCCTGCGGCCAACCTCATGAAGGCCTGGGGCGATCCCGACGACGACGTTGTCGAGCGCGCTCGCGAGGAGACGATGCGGGCCATCGATGAGGCGGGGATCGACCTCGATCCGATGCCACCGGCGAAGCTCGCCGGCCAGGCCCATACCGGAGACGTCGCGCATACCCACGACCACGCTGCCGACGGCGCCCTTCCGCACAGCCACCCGCATACCCAGAGCCGTCCCGGTGAGCCGCCGGTGATCGGGATCGTCGGGGCCGGCGCGGTCGGCACCGCCCTCGGCGTCGCGCTCGACCGGGCCGGCTGGCGGATCCACGCCGTCGCGAGCCGCAACGCCGAACGCCGCGACCGGTTCCGGAGCCTGGTTCCCGGGGTTCGCGCGTTCGCCGACGCCACCCCCCTGGTGGAGGAGGTCGAGCTGATCGTGCTCGCCGTCCCCGATGACGCCGTCGTGGCCGTCGCCGGCTCCCTCCACATGTATGGCGGCCAGGCGATGATCCACACGAGCGGCCTCCTCGGCGTGGAAGCTCTCGCCGCGGCATTGGCGGCCGGAACCCAGGTCGGGTCGTTCCACCCGCTGGTCGCGTTCGCCGACCTAGAGCGGGCGGTCGCCGCGCTCCACGGCGCGACGATCGCGATCGAGGGCGACGACCAGCTGCTCGATCTCCTCGCCCGGATGGCCGAGGCCGTCGGCGGCAGCCCGGTCCGCCTCGCGCCGGGCGCCAAGCCCGCCTACCACGCGGCCGCGGTCCTCGCCGCCGGTGGCTTCGACGCGTTGCTCGATGCGATCGCCGAGCTTGGCCGGGTCGCCGGGCTCGACGAGGCCGGCAGCCTCGCGATCTATGGGCCGCTGATCGAGCAGACCCTGGGCAACGCCCGGACGCTCGGGATCGCCGCCGCCCTCACTGGACCGATGGTCCGCGGCGACCGCGGCACGGTGGTCAGCCACCTCGCCGCGCTCCGGGCGCATGCCCCCGGTGCCGTTCCGGTGTATCGCGCCCTGGCCGAGCGGGAGATCGCGATCGCTCTCGAGCGGCGCGCGCTGACACCGGAAGCGGCGACGGACCTGCGAGCCACGCTCGCGGAGCCGCTTGCAACGACTGTCTGAGGCAGTACCATTGCCGCCCATGGAGCACAGCATCGCCGCACGCTACGCGGCCCGCCAGACCGCGCGGTTCGTCAGCCCGTCGGCGAAGGCCCGCGAGCGGCGGCTGGGTCTCCGCGGCGCCGGCTCCTTCCGCCCGGCACCGGCCCGCCTCACGGTCCTCCACCAGCCCGGCGGCAGTGTCCTCGCCCGCCTCCGCGGCGACTGGCGAGCGATCCGGCCGGCTCATCCGCGGCGAACCGACGGGCGACCCCGGCCGACTGTCTCGATGAGTTGGACCGGCTCCTCACCTGCCGGCTCGACCCGTCGATCCAGCGCCGCCACGGCGCCGTGGCGCGCCTGAGGACCGGCACCGCCACATCGGCCGGTGGCATCGTCGTCCGCTTCGACGACGGGATTCCGTCGCTCGTCGTCGGCGCCCGCCGGCGCGATCCGGACATCTTCACGTGGACCTTGCCGAAGGGGACGCCGAATGCCGGTGAGACCCGCGAGCAGACCGCCGTCCGCGAAGTGGCGGAGGAGACCGGCCTCGAGGTCCGGATCACCGATGTCCTGGACTCGATCGAGTATTGGTTCATCCAGCGCGGGACCCGGATCCACAAGACCGTCCACTATTTCCTGATGGAGCCGATCGGCGGCGATCTCGATCGCCATGACCACGAGTTCGACAAGGTCCGCTGGGTCCGCTTCGACGAGGCCGGCGAGTTGCTGACGTTCGAGACCGAACGAGCGCTGGTCGCTCGCGCGGCGGAGATCGTCGATCCGCCTGCCAGCCGACCCTCCGGCCTGCCCACCGTCCACCCGGCCGCGGGCGCGCCGCTCGGCGGGGTCTGAGCCGCAGCGCGGCGCCCGAGGAGCCCGATGACCGACACGCTGGAGCCGACTGTCCACCTGACGCCCCTCAACGACCGCCATGTCGCCCTCGGCGCGAGGCTGATCGACTTTGCCGGCTGGCTCATGCCCGTCCAGTACGCGGGGATCATCGAGGAGCACCGGGCCGTCCGCGAACGGGCTGGCCTGTTCGACCTGTCGCACATGGGCGAGCTGTTCGTCGAAGGTCCCGAGGCGGGTGCCGCCCTCGCCAGGGCCCTCGTGACGAACCCGCCTGCGCTCGCCGACGGCCGTGCTCACTACTCGATGATCGTCGCCGCGGACGGCGGGATCATCGACGACCTGATCGTCTACCGGCTCGGCCCGGACCGGTTCCTCGTCGTCGCCAACGCGGGCAACGCGCGAACCGTGAGCGACACCCTCGCGGAGCGCCTGACCGGGTTCAAGGCCGTCCTCGACGACCGCTCCCTCGCGCTGGCCCTCGTCGCCATCCAGGGCCCGCGCTCGGTCGACATCGTCCGGCCGCTGACCGACGTCGACCTCGATGGGCTTCGCTACTATGCGGTCGCCGAGGGAATGTTCGCCGGGATCCCGGCGCTCGTCGCACGGACCGGCTATACCGGCGAGGACGGATTCGAGGTCTTCGTCGACACCGATCGGGCGCTGGAGCTGTGGGACGCGATGATGGCCGCCGGCACCGACCAGGGCCTGGCCCCGATCGGCCTCGGCGCCCGGGACACGCTCCGCCTCGAGGCCGGCATGCCGCTCTACGGCAACGAGCTCGATCGCTCGACGAACCCCTTCGAGGCGAACCTCGGACGGGTGGTGAAGCTCGACAAGCCCGGGGACTTCATCGGTCGAGCCGCGCTCGAGAGGGTCGCTCGCGAGGGCGTCGCCCGACGCCTCGTCGGACTGATCATGCGCGGCCGGGGGATCGCCCGCCACGGCTATCCGGTCCTGTCCGGTGACCGACGGACGGGCGTCGTCACGAGCGGCACCCAGTCCCCCTCGCTCGGCGAGGCGATCGCGATGGCCTACGTCGCCACGGCCGACGCCGAGCCGGGTACGATGGTCGATGTCGAGATCCGCGGTCAGCGGGTCCCCGCCGAGGTCGTCGCCCTGCCGTTCTATCAGCGGGCGCGCTGAGCGGGGACGCCGGGCCGTCGCTCGGCGCCGAACCCGTCGCCAGGCCAGCCGTCGTCCGGCGCCCGATAACGCCCGGCGACGAGCGGTCCCGGACGGGCCGCCAAGGAGGAGAAGCTCGGATGGTCCCTTCGGATCTGCGCTACACCAAGGATCATGAGTGGGTCCGCGTGGACGGCGATGAGGCGACGGTCGGAATCACCGAGTACGCCGCCAGCCAGCTCGGCGATATCGTCTTCGTCGAGCTCCCGGACACCGGCCGCAGCGTCGCCCAGTTCGCCGCGTTCGGGGTCGTCGAGTCGGTCAAGGCGGTCAGCGACCTGTTCGCTCCGCTGTCCGGCGAGGTGACGGCGGCCAACGCTGCCCTGGCCGGCTCACCGGAGCTCGTCAACGGCGATCCGTACGGCGAGGGCTGGATGGTCCGGCTCCGGCTTGCCGCCCCGGACGAGGTCGAGGACCTCCTCGACCAGGCCGCCTACGACGCGCTCATCGCGGCGGGCTGACCGGCGATGCCCTACGGACCGCATACCGCGGGCGACCGCGAGCGGATGCTCGCGGCCCTCGGGATCGACAGCGTCGACGCCCTCTTCGCCGACATCCCCGAGAGCCTCCGGGCGAGCCGCCTCGACCTGCCGGGCCCGGAACCCGAGCTCGAGCTGGCCGCCCGCCTCCAGGGCCTGGCCGGGCGCAACCGGACCGATCTCGCGTCCTTCCTCGGCGCCGGGGTGTACCGCCACTGGACCCCGCCGAACGTCGACCAGCTCCTCCTCCGCGGTGAGTGGTACACGGCCTACACGCCGTACCAGCCCGAGATCAGCCAGGGCACGCTCCAGAGCATCTACGAGTACGAGTCGCTCCTCGCCGAGCTCGTCGACCTCGACGTCGTGTCGGCATCGCACTACGACGGCGCCGCGGCCACGGCCGAAGCGGGCCTGATGACCTGCCGGGCGACCCACCGCGACCGCGTCCTCGTGTCGAAGGCCGTCCATCCCCACTACCGCCAGGCGTTGCTCGCGTATTTCGGCCACGGCCTGGAACTGGACGACATCCCGCTCGTCGCTGACGGTGACGCCGCCGGCACGACCGACCTGGCGGCGCTCGAACGCCTCCTGGCCGACGGCGAACGGCCGGTCGCCGGCGTGATCGCCGGTCAGCCGAACTTCTTCGGCCTGCTCGAGCCGATGGCCGAGATCGGACGCCTCGCCCACGCGGCGGGGGCGTTGTTCGTCAGCGTCATCGAGCCCGTCTCTCTGGCTGTCCTGGCTCCCCCCGGCGCCTACGGGGCGGACATCGCCGCCGGCGAAGGCCAGCCGCTCGGCATCGCCCCGCAGTACGGGGGGCCGTACCTCGGGATCCTCGCCTCGACCGACGCCCTCGTCCGCCAGATCCCCGGCCGGCTCGTCGGGATGACGACCGACGTCAAGGGCCGGCGGGCCTACGTCATGACGATGCGCGCGCGCGAGCAGGACATCCGGCGCGACAAGGCCGCCAGCAACATCTGCACCAACCAGGCCCTCCTGGCTCTCGCGGCAAGCATCTATCTCGCCACGATCGGGCCGCACGGCCTGCGTGACGTCGCCGCCCAGGGTGCCGCTCGTGCCGGCCGTCTCGAGACCGCCCTGGCCGCCGTCGGGGCGGCGCGGGTCCATCCCGGGCCGTACCTCAACGAGTTCGCCGTCCGCGTTCCGGACGCCCGGACCGTCCATCGCCGGCTGATCGAGCGCGGCGTCCTCGCCGGCCTCGTCCTTGGCGACATCATTCCCGACGAGCCGAGCCTCGCCGACGCCCTCCTGGTCTGCGCGACGGAGGTCACGACCGACGCGGAGATCGCCCAGTTCGCCTCGGCCCTGGCGACCGAGCTGGCGGGCTCCGCCATGGCCGCGGGTGGGCCGGCGACGACGAGCGCCTCCGTCACCGTGGAGGCAGCGCGATGACCGTCGTCGGTGAGCAGCTCCAGCCCTCGCTGTTCGAGCGATCGCGACCCGGCCGCGGCGGCGACAAAATCCCCCATCCGCCCAAGGACGCCCTCGACCGGATCCCGGCCGACGCGAGGCGGGCGACCCCGCCGGCGCTGCCCGAGCTCAATGAGCCCGAGGTCGTCCGCCACTACGTCAACCTCTCCCAGCTGAACTACTCGATCGACACGGGCTTCTATCCGCTCGGCTCGTGCACGATGAAGTTCAACCCGAAGCTCAACGAATGGGCCGCCCGCCTGCCGGGCTTCGCCTCTCTCCACCCGCTCGCGCCGGACGAGGTGGCCCAGGGCACCTTGCAGCTCCTCTTCGAGCTCGAGGAATGGCTGGCCGAGATCAGCGGGATGACCGCGGTCACCCTGCAGCCGGCGGCCGGCGCCCAGGGCGAGCTGACCGGGATCCTGATGATCCGGGCCTATCACCGCAGCCGGGGCGACACCGAGCGCGACGAGGTCCTCGTTCCCGACAGCTCGCACGGGACGAACCCGGCCACCGCGTCGATGGCCGGCTTCCGGACGATCACGATCCCCTCGGCGGACGGGGGCGTCGACAACGAGGCGTTCAAGGCCGCCCTCGGACCGCGAACCGCCGCCGTCATGATCACGAATCCGTCGACGCTCGGGCTGTTCGAGCCGCGGATCGGGCTGCTCCTCGAGGAGGTTCACGCGGCCGGCGCCCTGGCCTACATGGACGGCGCCAACCTCAACGCCATCCTCGGCCGGTTCAAGCCCGGCGAGGCCGGCTTCGACGTGATGCATTTCAACGTCCACAAGACCTTCTCGACACCGCACGGTGGGGGAGGGCCGGGCGCGGGACCGGTCGGTGTCCGTGAGGCGCTTCTGCCGTTCCTGCCGTCGCCCCGCGTCCTCCGCTCCGATGACGGCTCGTTCCGGCTCGAGCGGGCGGGGGAGCGACCAGAGTCGATCGGGCGGTTGCGCAGCTTCGTCGGCAACACCGGTGTGCTCGTTCGCGCGTATGCCTACCTGCGGGCTCACGGCGGAACGGGGCTCCGCCAGGTCAGCGACGATGCCGTCCTCGCGGCGAACTACCTCCGCAAGCGCGTGGGCGAGGCGTACGACATCCCGTTCGATCGCGTCTGCAAGCACGAGTTCGTGGCGTCGGCGGCCGGGATCAAGAAGCGGACCGGCGTCCGGACCCTCGATATCGCCAAGCGGTTGATCGACTACGGCTACCACCCGCCGACGATCTACTTCCCGCTGACGGTCGAGGAGGGGATGCTGATCGAGCCGACCGAGACCGAGTCGGTCGAGACGCTCGACGCGTTCGCCGACGCCCTGATCGCGATCGCCCGCGAGTGCGAGACGGACCCGGAGCTCGTGAAGGGCGCACCCCACGACGCACCCGTCGGCCGGCTCGATGAGGCGACGGCCGCCCGCCAGCCGAATCTCCGCTGGCGGCCGATGGCCGGCGCGGAGATGCCCTGCCCGGATTGAACCTTTTCGGCGGAAGCGTCGTATTGTCTGATCAAGGGGCGGCCCAAGGGGCCACATCGCCAGCACGGAGAACGGACGACGGGAGACTCTACTCGGGCCTCGACGTCGATGGACGACGCCTCAAGCGACGTCGAGCTGCTGCGTCGTGTCCAGGCTGACGACCTCGACGCGTTCGAAGCGTTCTTTGCACGGTACCGCGGACCCGTTTTCCGAACGGCGTATGGCCTGACGGGCGATCGGCAGGCAGCCGAGGAAATCCTCCAGGACGCCTTCGTCCGCGCGTTCCAGCGCCGACAGACCCTCCGGCTCGACGTCTCGCCCCTGCCGTGGCTTCATCGGGTCACCCTGAATCTCTGTTACTCGCGCCTGTCGCGACGGCGGATCAACACGGGGCCGATCGATACCGCCGCCGAAAGCAGGGTCCCGGACGACCGATCCCTGCCGTCTGACGATGCCGAACGCGCCGAGCTCCGCTCGATCGTCCGGGCGGGGATCGCCGCCCTGCCGGAGAAGCACCGGAGCGTCGTCGTCCTCTACTACCTGGACCGCCTGTCCCTGCAGGAAACCGCCCAGGTGCTCGGGATCCAGCTTGGCACGGTCAAGTCCCGGCTCCATTACGCCTTGCGCGGGCTGCGGGACCACCTCGAGCACGACCGCCGGTTCGGTGGCGCCTATGGGCCGATGCCCGTCGACGATCCGGGGGTCGGGGCGTCGTGATCGAGCTGTTCCGGACCTGTCGGCGGCACCGCGCGGCCCTCGTCGACTTCGTCGACCACGGGCTGATCGGACCGCCGACGGCCGCCGCGCTCGCCCATCTCGACAGATGTGATGCGTGCACCGAGATGCTCGATTCGACCGTCCTCGCCATCGCCGCTCTGCGACGGCTCGGCGAAGAGGCGGCCCGGGTCGAACCACGGACCGACGCGTGGCCGCGCCTGCGCGCCCGGCTCTCCACCCGACGCCCGAGCCGCCTGTCGATCGTCTCGCCCCTCGCCGGCGTATTCACGAGCGTCGCCCTCGCAGCCCTGCTCGTGGCCCCGATCCACCTCGGTGGCGGTAGCGAGACCGAGCGGATCGGCGGCGCGGCGGGAGCCTCCGATCGAACCAGCTCGCCGACGACAGCCGCCTACAGCAGTTCGGCGCGGCGCGGCACTGACGGATCCAATTCCCCCGACCCATCGAAGTCGCGAGCGGGAATCCAGCCCAAGCTGATCTACCCGGACGGTGGCCGTCCGCTGGAGAAGGAGGTGCCGTCGGCCCGTTCGATCGTCCGGCCAGCCGAACCTCGCTAGGCGTCAGGATCGGCACCATTCATGGCCGATTTGACACCGCTCGGGGGGCCATCGCATAGTACCGGCCAGTCCAGTGAGGCTGTTCAAGACCGGCCAGGACTCGTTCCGCGTGCACCGTCCATCGGGATTGCCTGCGCAATTCCCGGCGGACCGCCAGCGGCGGGAGTCTGGATCCGGATCCGGAACGCACCACGGAAAGCAGGAGGAGAGAATCTACATGCGGAATCGCTTATTC
>DATAIW010000428.1:0-5493 GCA_036262455.1 Candidatus Limnocylindrales bacterium
CCCGCCGCCCCCGCCGCCGGGACCGCTCGGACCCGGTCCGCCGTGGAAGGGGTCATCCCAGCGGCCGTAGTCCGCTTCGGCGAGACGTTGCGCCTCGGCCGCGAGCCGCGTGGCCTGGTCGGCCTCGGCCAGGGCACCGGCGGCGTCCGTCGGGCGAAGGGCGACGGCCTGGTCGAGGTGCCGGCTCGCCTCGGCGAGGCGCGTTCGCGCCTCCGTCCCGATGCCGCCGCGTTGTCCGCCGATGTAATCCGCGGCGCGGGTCACCGTGACCGTGGCGGTTCGCAGCCCGGCGTCGAGTCGGGCGGCGTCGCGCGCCCGCTGCTCCGCGGCGTTGCGGATGTCCTGCTCGATCGCATCGGCCAGGTCGTCGGCACGGCGGGCCTTGTCGTAGGCCCCGGCCACGTCCGGCTTGGGCGGGTCGAGCGCCGTGCGCGCCTCGGCGAGGAGCGCTTCGGCCTCCGCGAGCCTTGCGGTCGCGTCGACGTCCGGTGGGGCGCCGGTCGCCGCGGCCTTCGCCTTCGCGATCTCCGCCTGCGCCGCGGCGATCTCCGCGTCGACCTTCGAGCGCGCCTCGGCCAGCTGCGCGGCGAGGCGGTCGATGGCGTCGAGGAACGCCGTCGCCTGGGCGAGCCCGTCCTCGCCGAGGCGGGCTGCCTGGGCGGCCCTCCCCGCCGTTCCGGCCGCGACGGCCTTCGTCCCCTGGCCTGCGGCCTCGCGCACCGCGGCGATCCTCGTCCGGGCGTTGTCGACGTTCGCGCCGACGGCCTGCCAGTCCGCGTCCGCGTATTCCGCGAGGCCGGTCAGGGTCGCCTGCGCGGCCGGGAGCCTGGCCTCGATTGCGTCGGCGGCCGCCGGCAGCCTGGCGAGGATGTCGGGAGCTTCCTTCTCGAGGGCCCGCAGCTCCTCGAAGTGCTGGAGCTCGGCGTGCAGCCGGCCCTGCGCCGTTCGACAGGCGATCACGAGATCCGTCAGCATCCGCCGCCGCGTGGCATGGTCCTCGGGCGTCGCGTCGTCGAGCTGCTGGCGGAGCGTGAATGCGCCCTTGAGGTCACCCCGCGCCGCAGCGATCGCGGCCACGAATGGGGTCGCCGCCTCGTCGCCGAACTGCGCCTGCGCGAACCCGAGCTCCTGGTCGGAGTCGCGGATCGAGTCATCGGTCTCGACGAGGATCCGGTTCGCGAGCTCGTCGAGGTCCTTGGGCTGCATCGCCGCGAGATCGCCGTTCGGATCGTCGGGGTTCGTTGCAACGCCGGCCCGGCCGCCGGTCCCGCCGGACGCTCGCGCGCGGGACACGTACCACCACACCCCGCCGATCAGGCCGACCACGATGAGGGCGAGGATGACGGCCGCGATCGCCGAGCCTCCGTCGGAAGCCGGCGAACCGGGTGTGGGCAGCGGATTCACGTCCGGCGTCTCGCCACCGCCGGGCACCACCGTCTCGGGCGCGGTGGTCGGGCCGCCAGTCAGGGCAGCCAGCAGCCCGGCGGCGGTCGCCGTGATCGCGCCCGGGTAGTCGGCCGCTTGAAGCATCGGCTCCATGTCCGTCGAGAGGACCTGGTCGAGCTCGGCGTCCCCGATCGCGACGCCGCTGCCCTTCCACCAGCCGTACTCGTGGTCGTCGAGGGCGATGACGAGCAGGAGGTCCTTCGTCCCGAGGTCGCTCGCCTTGGCCGTCGCCGCTGCGAAGGCGCTGGCATCCTGGCCCTCGAGGGTGTCCGTGTACCAGACCCAGAGCTGGGCGCCAGTGGCTCGCTGGAGCTCGTCGAGGCTGGACTGCACGGACGCGGTGTCGCCGGTCAGGGCACTGACATCGTCGGTGATCGGTCCGGCAAGACGATGCGGCGTCGACGCGACGACAGGGGAGAGGGTCGCCAACAACCAGGTGCATGCGACGACGAGGGCGACGACGCCGAACGCGTTGCGCCAGGATGGGGTCGCCGGCATCGTGCTCCTTCAACGCGACGGCGTCTGGTCGAGCGCGGTCGCGTGACCCCATTGTCGCTCGATCGGTCGCGGCGCGAGTGACGTCGTCCGCCGCCTGCGGCCGCGGCTCGCCCGCCGATGTCGTCGGACTTGCGCGTCCCTTGGACGATCTCCCGGCCGCTCCCGGCTCGCCGCCGGCCGTCGAGGTTCGTCCGCTCGTCCAGGCGCCTTGCCCGCGAGACCGGCCCACGAGCTATGCGTGTTGCGGAATCGCCTCCCCGATCAGCTCCGCGAGGGCGTCCCCCTCGGGCCGGACCAATTCGACGATCCGCTCGCGATTGACATCCGCGACGATGATCTGGCCGATCTCGGTCCGGACGATCGAGAAGATGCCCAGGTCCTGCATCCGCTGCGTCTGCGATCGGTTGTCCTCGGTTGGCGTCAGGTAGTGGAGGGACAGGGCGCGATAGCGGTGGATCAGGAACAGCTGGACGAGCGTCATCAGGCGGCGCCTGCGGACTGCTGCCGCCGTGTTCTGATCGCGGATCGAGAGGATGCTCCGGCCCCGCCGATCCACGATGCTCGCGAAGATCACGTTGGCGAGGGGGTCGTCCGAGTCGTCGACGACGCGCAGCTCGAGGAGGTCGGATCCGGCCGTGTGCGGCCGGAGCTCCACGCGGAGGTTCGCCGGCCGCTCCCAGTGGGTCGCCCAGGTCGCGAGCCAGCCCTCGAGCAGCCGCGTCGGCACCTCGGTCTGGACGAGATGCTGATGCTGGGTCGAGCCCTTGCCCATGGCCTTCGTCGCCGCGGTCCGCCCGGACACCGCCATCAGGGCCGCGTCCAGCCGGTCGCCGCCGACGAGGGTCTGGGGCGTCCGGTACGGCGATTCGAGCAGCCGGAACTTCCGCTGGAGACGGGCCAGGGCGAGCATCCCGTCGTCGCGCAGCGCGGTCGCGAACTCCTCGGCGGCGAGGCCGTCGATCTGGTGGCCGCCGTAGGTGATGAAGTTGAAGACGAAGCCGAGCTTCCCGAGGTCCTCGGGGAATCGCCGCATCTCGTCGTCGCTCAGCCCGGTGGTATCCCAGTTGAACGAGGGCGACAGGTTGTAGGCGAGCATCTTGTCCGGATACCGGGCATGGATCGCCTCCGCGAAGCGCCGGGCGTCCTCAAGATCGGCGGTCTTGGTCTCCATCCACAGGAGGTCGGCGAACGGCGCCGCCGCCAGCGACTTGGCGATCGCATAATCGATCCCGCCTCGGACCTGGTAGTAGCCGTCCGGGGTCTTCGGCAGCTCCGCGTCCCAGGTCAGCCGGATGTCGAGGGCGTCCGCCTTGGCGCGCACCTCGGAGAACGATGCGCCGGCGGCGAATGCCTGCCACTCCTCGACGGTCATGGCGAACCGCTCGCCTTCGCTGATCCGGAGCTCGAGGATGTCGGCAACGGCCTGGCCGCAGGTCTTGAGGTCCGCTTCCGACTGCCAGATCTCGGCATACCGGGTGTCGATGGCGTCCAGCAGGTCGTCGATCGGGACCCCGCCGCCGGTCTCGCGAATCGTCTCGGCGGTCTCCTCGACGAGCGCCATCAGCCCGACCTCGACGAGCCAGCTCGTGGCGTTCCGCATGTCGTCGTCCGGGACCGCGAAGAGGAGGTGACCGCGGATGTCGGCGCACCCGAGATCGTGGAGCGTCTTCTGGATCGCCAGGAAGCCGATCCGGTAGCTCGGCAGCTCCAGGTTCGTCGCGCCGAGGATGAACGGCTGATCCCGCTCGTCGCTGCGGTTATCCAGGAACGTGGCCGCCTCCGCGTCGGTCCGAGCGACGATGATGCCCGGCACGCGCATGACGTCCAGCTGCAGGCGCGCCGCGTTGAGCCGCTTGTTCTGCTCATCCTGGGCGACCAGGACCTTGCCGCTCTGGTGACCACATTTCTTGGCGCCCGGCTTCTGGTCCTCGATGTGGTAGCCCGGGACGCCGATCTCGACGAATCGGCGGATGAGATTCCGAACGTGCGCGTCGCCGCCGTGGCCGGTGTCGGCGTCGGCAATGATGAATGGGCGGAAGTCGACCGCCGGCGTGGCCCGCCGCTGGGCGTCGTCCATCCGGGTACGCGCGAAATGCTGGTTCTTGTCGGCGGCGAGGAGCGCGCGAACCAATCCGGCCGCCTCGTCCGGGACCTGGCCGAGAGGGTAGCTCGCGAGGTCCGGACCGGGGTCCTCTGATGTCGAGCCTTTCGCGGACGTCGCCCAGCCGCCGAGGTAGATGGCTTCGATCCCCAGCCGCTTCATCACCACGGCCTGGCCGGGTGAATACGGGCCGAACGTCGTGATCTGCTCGCCCCGCGAGAACAGCTCGCGAAGTCGGGCATGAAAGGCTTCCGCCGCCGTCCGGGCGACCGTGTAGTCCGGCTGGATCGTGCCCTGCTGGGCGGCCACTTCCCGGGCCGTGTGGAGGCGCACGATGCCGTCGAAGCGAGGCTGGGCGAACCACTCGCTCGCTGCTGCGAGCTGGGCCTCGCGGGGGCTCATCGCGCTCTCGACGCGGTCAGGGGTCGACACCGGTGTCATTCGTTCTCGTGGTCCCTGAGACAATCGTCGGGGCACTCGCACTCGGCGAGGAAGCTGTACGGACGCCCGCCGGCCTGGGCGAGCGGGCCGTCATCGGCCCTGACCAGCCGAGGAAACCACGGGCGCGAGCGGTCAGCGGACCCTGTCCTCTGCCTGGCCGGTTGACGAACATCGACGTCGAGTTGCATGGAAACACACCTTCGTTGCGTGGGCGGTCCACCGTACGCTCCTCGCGTCGATCAGTCCAATCGATTGTATGGTAGGTTTTGATCAATTAGACTGATCACCAATGGACCGGTGCCATGCTCCTCGCGCAGATCGAAGGGTTCGTCGAGATCGCCCGCGTGGGGACCATGCGGCGTGCGGCGGATGCCCTGTTGATCAGCCAGCCGGCACTGACCGCGCGGCTCCAGGCGCTCGAGGAGGAGCTCGCCGCGCCCCTCTTCCGGCGGACCCACACCGGGATGGTCCTGACTCCGGCTGGTCGCGCGTTCCTGCCGCATGCCGAGCGCGCGATGGAGGCGATCCGGAGCGGCGGCTCGCTCGTCCGGGAGCTCGAGCACGGCGTTGTGGGGGAGCTGGCCCTTGCGGTCGCTCCGGCGGTCAGCGCCTACGTCCTGCCGGAGATCCTCGTCCGCTTCACGGAGCGACATCCCGATGTTCGGCTGCGCGTGCGGACCGGCCATTCGGAGGAGATCGTCGACCTCGTCGTTCGCGGGGAAGTCGAGCTCGGAATCGTGCGCAAGCTCCGCGACGGGCGGGTCCGCAGCCGGGCCCTGTACGAGGACGAGCTCGTCCTCGTGGCTCGTCCGGACCATCCATTCGCCGCCGCTGGCAACGTGGACGTGTCCGAGATCAGTCACGTCCAGCTCATCCTGTTCGACCGAACCTCGAGCTACTACGAGGTCACAAGCGCGCTGTTCCGCGCTGCCGGCGTCGTTCCGCGCGGCATCACCGAGGTGGACAACATCGAGGCGGCGAAACGGATGGTCGATCGCGGGCTCGGC
>DATAIW010000429.1:0-1954 GCA_036262455.1 Candidatus Limnocylindrales bacterium
TGGCCGGAAGGCCCGGCAGCGACGGGCTAGTGCTCGCTGCGCGAGCAAGTGGCGAAGGGTGCGGGCGACGAGGGCCGGCGACGATGGCCGGCGACGATGGCCGGCGACGATGGCCGGCGACGAGGCGCAGGCGGCGAGAACCGGCGACGAAGCTGCGGGCGACGAGAACCGCCGACGAGAACCGCCGAGCCCGCGCCACGGCACTCCATCAGCGCGTCCTCTGGCGGTTGGAGCCGGGGCTGATAGACTCCCGATCCCCGGGGCTCGGCCGCGTGCGTGCGCGCCGACGCCGGTACTTCCGCACAAGGGGTCGCATGGCGCGCGGGGCGAAGGACAACCACCACACGGATCGACGATCGAGCACGCTTGGACGCGCGCTCGGCCTGATGGCGTTCATGCCGCTCGCGAGCCGGGCGCCGCTGTACGCCCGACTGATGCTGGCGCTGCTCGTCGACGAGCGCACGCCGGCCGCGCGCAAGGCGCTCCTCGCCGGAGCGGCCGGCTATCTGCTGGTCGGCCGCGACCTGATCTCCGACAACATCCCGATCCTCGGCGGGCTCGACGATCTCGTCGTCGTCGTCCTTGCCGTCGACCTCTTCCTCGATGGCGTCCCCGCCGATCTCCTCGACGAGAAGCTGGTCGAGCTCGACATCGATCGGGTCGCCTTCGACCAGGACATCGCCCGGATCCGGCGGTTGACGCCCGGTCCGGTTCGCAAGACGATCCGGCGGATCCCGGAGCTGCTCGGGCAAGCAAGCGCGGCCTTGCGGCAGTCGGGCGTCGGCCCGCGGGTTCGAAATTGGATCAACAGGGAGGAACGAACCGCGTGAAGGTCATCCTGACCAAGGACGTCGACAAGCTCGGCAAGAGCGGCGAGATGAAGCAGGTGGCCGACGGCTATGCCACGAACTTCCTCATCCCGAACGGCGTCGCCGTGCCCGCCGCCGGCGGCGCCTACCGGGCCTGGCAGCACGACATCGCCAGCCGCGAGGACAAGCGCGTCCGCGAGCGCGCCGACGCCGACATCGCGGCGACCCGGATCGCCTCGACCACCCTGACCATGGGCGTCAAGGTCGGCGAGGGCGGCAAGCTCTACGGCTCGATCACGTCGAAGGACATCGCCGACGCCCTCGGCCGGCGCGGCATCGAGGTCGACCGCCACAAGATCGACCTCGAGGAGCCGCTGAAGTCGCTCGGAACCTACAAGGTCGCGATCAAGGTCTACGGCGGACTGTCGCCCGAGGTCACGATCGTCGTCGAGCCCAAGGGGTAGGCTCCGGCCGCGCGGCCGGGGCCGGCGGCCGACTTCTCCATCCGCGCCGCTTCCTGCCAATTGCGCGCCAAGCGAGCATCAGCAGGGAAATCAAGGCCGATTGACCTTCGATCGAATTGCCCGGTAGCTGCGGGCAGCTACCGAACGGGTGCCGCAGCGGCAGTCGCCGCGGCTGGGCCATGCTGCCGATCGTCTGGTGAGCATCTGACAGGCGCGCCAGGTCCTTCGGTCATAGGGGGCGGGCGCGCGACCGACAATCGAACATCCGGTCGAAATGCTCGACACGGAGTGCGATGATCGTCCCGTGACGCAGTCCGCCGGACCGGCCTGGAACCGGATCATCCTGCACGTCGATCTTGACGCGTTCTTCGCAGCGGTCGAGCAGCGCGACCATCCCGAGCTGCGCGGCAAGCCGGTGATCGTCGGTGGTGGTGGTCCGAACGACCGCGGTGTCGTCAGCACGGCGAGCTACGAGGCGCGCGCGTTCGGCGTTCACTCCGCGATGTCCCTGCGCGAGGCCGGCCGGCGCTGCCCAGATGGGATCTTCGTGCCGGTTGACGGAGCGAAGTACCAGGTCGCCAGCAAGGCCGTCATGGCCGTCCTCCGCCGGTTCACGCCGCTCGTCGAGCCGATTTCCATCGATGAGGCGTTCCTCGACGTGACGGGCTCGCGCGTCCTGTT
>DATAIW010000430.1:0-2054 GCA_036262455.1 Candidatus Limnocylindrales bacterium
CGCCGGACTCGTCGACTGGTGGTTCGGCGGCCAGCACGTCCGCCACCTCGTCGTCCGGGCATGGTTCCGCCACTTCGGGTCGACCTCGTGGCTGGCGGAGGACGCGTCCGGGGCGCCGGTCGGCTTCCTCGTCGGCTACCGGAGTCATGACCGGTCGACCGAGGCCATCCTCCACCTCGTCGGCGTCCATCCCAATCATCGACGGCGCGGGATCGGGCGAGCCCTGGTCCGTTCGTTCCTGGCCGACGTCGCGAGCGCCGGAGCGACGACCGCGACCGCCGTGGCGTGGCCGGGCGAGCCGATCGCGACCGCCTTCTTCCGGGCGCTGGACTTTCGGCCGGATGACGGCCCCGACAGCCAGAACCTCTTCGGGACGCCGGCGTTTCCCGACTACGAGGGGGATGGCGAGGACCGGATCCTCTTCGTCCGGTGGCTCGCACCTGGCGGCCCGGACACGATTTCGAGCACATCTCCGTAGCGGCGCCGGCTCTCGCTCGGGCAGCCCTGTCAGCCCGGTCGCAGCTCCGCGACGGCCAGCTCGGCCGCGATAGCGGTCGGGGTCAGCTCCTCTCGGAGCAGCCGTCCGAACCGGGCCGCCTGCTCCGTCTCGGGAGCGGCCTCGAGCCAGCGGCCGAGCAGCGCCTCGCCCTCGTGGTAGACAAAGACATAGGTCCGCCACAGCGGATGCTCGATGAATTCGAGCCGCTTGGCCGCCACGGGCGGAGCGTACCGACCGACCCGCACGAGCCAGGCGAGGACGTCGTCGTGGGCAACGCCGTCGGCATGGCGCATCAGCGCGGCGTTGACCCGACTCTCGGTCAGGCGGCGGCGCGGCGCGGCCAGCGCGACCGTCGTCTCGGCCGCGGCGCGCGAAGCGCCGGCGTCCGCGGCGATCGCGAGGCCGGCCAGCCGGTAGAGCTCCATGAGCAGGTCCGCCTCTTCGTCGGGCGGTGAGGCGAACCGCTGGCCGAGGTCGGCGAGGCCTTCGCTGATCAGGCACTCGGGGGTGTTGATCAGCAGGATGCTCGCCTCGAGCCGATGGAGCCGATCGACGAGCTCGGCCTCCTTCCATGCATGCTCGAGGTGGTGACCCGGATAGGTCTCGTGGGCGGCCACGTGGATGAGCTCGGCGACGCGGTTCGGAAGGTCCGTGTTCAGGTCGAACCGCGACTGCCGCCCGCCGTCGTACCAGTTGTAGCCGGTCCACGGCTGCTTCGTGACGAGCCGGATCCGGACGTCCTCGCCGTCGGGCAGCCCGAAGAGCCGTTCGGAACGGGCCCGGAACCGCGCCGCCAGCCAGGCCAGAACGTCTGTCAGCCGATCCGGCGCGACGATGAACCGGTCATCCCAGGCGGCGAGGCGGTGGGCGAGCGGCTCCGGACCCGGGAGCAGGGCGTCGATCGTCGCGGCCGCCTCCTCGAAGACCGCCTCGTCGCGGCGCACAGGCCGCCAAGCGAAGCAGCGCTCGACGTACTCGAAGTACGGGAGGCCGTGGCCGGCGAGCGCCTCGGCCTGGGTCCGCAGGGCCACCACCTGGGCCGTCAGCCAGTCGCGCCGTGCCGGTTCGACGACCTCAGCGCGGATCCGCTGGAGCAGCTGGGCGGCGTCCTCGACGAGTCGGGCGGGTTGCCGGAGGTCTTCGACGTCCGCCTGGGCCTTGAGCTCGGCCGGGCCGTAGAAGCCGTCGACGAGCCCGGGGATGTGCTGGTCGAGGCGGAGGGCGAGGAGGAGGTAGTCGCGGGCGACCGGGTCCGGGACGGGAACGCGGCGCTGGCCGCCGACGGCGACGGTCGTCTCGTGATTCGCGGTCACCGTCGCTCCCCGGGCACCGATCCCATCCCCTGGCCCGGCGCCATGCCCTTCTCCTCGCCGACGAACGGCATGCCCTGGCGGTCGACCGCGTCGAGGCTCATCCGGAGGGCGGACGTCTTGGCCTCGGCGACCTCCCGGACATAGGCCGCCTCCTCGTCGGGCGTGAGGGGCCGGCCACGGACGATCTGCTTCGGCTTGCCGACCATCAGCCAGGCGAGGTGGTAGCGATCCATCGATCCCCA
>DATAIW010000431.1:0-5330 GCA_036262455.1 Candidatus Limnocylindrales bacterium
GATCGCCCGCCGCGCAGGCCTCGGCGTAGGCCTCCCGGAGCCCGGGGAGGATCGGATCGACATCGCCCTCGAGCCAGGCATGCTCTGCCAGCACCGCGGCGATCGGCCATCGCAGTTGGGACGTCTCCAGGCGGCGCTCGAACTCGCTCGGTTCGGTGGTCCAGGCTTCCCAGCCCGGCTCGCCGCGGCGGATCCCCAGCCTGGCGAGGACGAGCATGCCGAGGGCCCGGTCGACCGGGTCGGTCCGGGGCGCCACGAACGCTGCGCGGGCGTGGGTCGCGGCCGCGTCCCAGTTGCCGAGAGCGAGGGCGATCTCCGCGCGAGGCGTATCGATGCCGCAGCGCTCGATCTCGGAGCGCTCGCTGTGGCGCTCCATCTCCTCGTACCAGGACTCGGCGTCGTGCATCCGACCCAACGTGAACGACGAGACACCCATGTTGTTGAGGGCCCGATCGACGATCGGCGGGAGGTCCGCCCGGCGCCCGATCTGGAGCGACTCCTCGAGGGACGCGAAGCCGGCGAGGTCGCCTTCCAGAATGTCGATCGTGCCGATCGTTGCGAGGCCGATCGCCGTCGACTCCGGGTCGTCGATCCGCCGGCCGATCTCGACGGCCCGTTCGCTCATTGCCCGCCCTTCGTCGAGGCGTCCGGCACTCAACCCCAATCGTCCGAGGGTCGCATGGGCCAGCGCCAGGGCGTGGCTGTCGCCGGACGATGCGACCAGGGCCACCGCCTCTCTGGCCGCCTGCCAGGCCTCGTCCCCGCGGCCGTTCGTCCATGCCGCGAGGGCCAGGACCGACAGGTCGATCGACGCCATCACGGTGTCGCCGGTCTGGCGCCGAATTGCCACGGCCTCGCGGCCGAGCTCGACGGCCTCTGCCAGGTGGTTGAGCAGGAACAGGACCCGCGCCAGCGACTCGACGAGCTCCGCGCGCTCGTCGGCCGGCCGACCATCGGCGCTCTCCAGGGCGCGCCGGAACTGCTCGGCCGCCTCGTTGAGGGCGCCGACGGCGAGGGCCCGCCGCCCCGCCGCTGCCGCATGGCGGAGCACCGCCGCGCGATCGGCGGCTCCCTCGGCGTGATAGGCGAGCCGCGCGCTGTCGCCGATCCCGGCCCGTTCGAGGGCTGCGAGGGCCAGGCGGTGAAGGGCGATGCCGTGGATGACCGGGAGATCCTCCAGCACGGCTCGCCGGGTGAGCTCGTGACGGAAGGCGAGGCCGTCGGACTTCGTCAGCAGGCCGACCCGAAGGCTGTCATCGATTCCGACGAGGTCTTCGCCGGCGATCGCGGCCAGCAGCCACGGCTCGGCCCGGACGCCGATGATCGCGGCCGCCTGGAGGGCACGCTGGCCGCGTGCGTCGAGCCGGGCGACCCGGGCCCGGACGGCATCGAGGATCGACACGGGGATCGCGTCCGGGTCGTCTGTCTCGCCGGTCAGCACCTCCGAGGCATAGAAGGGGTTGCCCGCCGTGATCCGGTGGAGCTCGTCGAGATCGACCGGGCGCCCGGCCGCGAGCCGTGCGACGCCGGCGCGCGTGAGCGGGATCAGCGACAGGTGGCGGACACTGGGCAACGACGCGACGGCGCCGACCATCCGGGCGACGCTGGATTCCGACCCTTCGCCCTCGCGCAGGGTCACGACGACCAGCAGCCGCAGCGATTCGAGTCGCCGGGCGAGCCAGGCGAGGAGCTCCAGCGTGGCCTCGTCGGCCGATTGGACGTCGTCGATGGCCAGGACGTGGACGGCGTCCCCGGACAGCCGGTCGAGCAGCCACCGCCCGACCTCCGCCCGCCGCGCGTCGGCGTCGAGCAGCGCGCGCAGCTCCGGCCCGAGCGCGGCGACCATGTCCTCGAGCGGCCCGAACGGTTGCGGGGTCGATACGCCGTCGCAGGCACCGGACAGGATTGTCACGTCCGCCGGACACGAGCGAAGGAATTCGCCCAGGAGCGCGGTCTTGCCGATCCCGGCCTCGCCCCGGATCACGACGAACCGGCCGCTCCCGGCGGCCGCCTCGTCGAGGTAGCCGGCCAGGGCGGCCAGCGGTTCGTCGCGTTCGATCAGCGCCGACAGGACGCCGGATGCACGGGCTGCGCTGGGAGAAGTGAGGGCCATGCGCGAACGATAGCGGGGATCGGCTCAGGCGGACCGGGCCGGCACCTCGCACGCCCATGTGCGGGCGACGTCGGCCGTCGCTACCGCAGCCGCGGCCGTCGAACCGGAGCCGCGGACCGCCGCGGACGCCGAGCCGCATGACACGTCCGGATTGAACGGCGCGAACATGCCCGACGGATTGTCCTGGAACAGCCAGACGTGGAGGGCGAAGAACGGTGGGATCTGGAAGCGAGCCCCGTTGTTCGGCATCATGTCCTGGCCGAGGAGCGTCGGCATCGTCCCGGCGGCGTGGTCGGCGTACCAGTCAGCCTGGAAGATGACGTACTCGAGCGCCGCGAGATGGAGCTTGCCGTCGGCGTCGGGGGCGTAGACGAGGACCTCCGGCAGGGTCGGGTCGAGGACCTTGTCGAGCCTCGATCCGTTGATGTAGTGGAAGCCCATCGCGCCGGTGCCGTCGAGCGACGAGATGCACTCGTGGAGCGGCGCGGGGGCCGGCGGCTGGCCGAAACCACCCTTGCCGGCGGCGGCCAGGCTGTGGAACCGCGCGGTGGCGGCGCGGACCGCATTGAGATCGGAGTGGCCGGCGGTCGCGCTACCGACCAGGCCCGCGCCGAGGACCATCGCCGCGAGCGCGGCCGCGGCGAGGCGGGAGCGTCGTCGAGTCATCGTCATTCTCCTTCGATCACCGGGCTGATCGACTGGGCGACCAGGCCGTGGGCCTCGCGGTGGACGCGGTTGGCCGCGTCAGCATCCGGGGCGTCGACAAGGCAGTAGATCTTGCCCGCCCCCTCGTCGACCCAGTACCGGAGATAGCGGACGCCGTAGCGGTCCTGGGTCTGGAGATCGGCGAGGTGGGCCTGGGCGACGTCGCTGGCCTTGACCCCTCCGTCGATTGTGTGGGTGTCCATGAAGAGCGCCATGCGGTGCCTCCTTTCGCTTCGGAGGATCGCGGCGCCTGCCCGCCGGGCGCATCGGTCGGATGACCGATGTTGGTCGCCGCGGTTACCCACGTTGGGCGCCGGGCCGGCCGAGGGGCCCGATGATCACGCACGGACGCGGAGGAATGACGCGGAGGAATGACGCGGAGGAATCGCGAAGCCCGCGGGCCGGCTGCTGCCGACTCGCGGGCTCGGGAGACGCGATCGCTAGAAGGATCCGGTCGCGGTGACGATCTCCTCCTGGTTGATCGAGGTCGGCGTGAACTCGAACCCGTAGAACCAGACCACGGTCTGGCGGTTGTTGCTGTCCGTCCAGAGGGCGTGGAAGACGTTGTCGGAACCGACGGCGATGTCGGTGTAATCACCGAAGAAGCCGCCGCCGAAGCCGTGGCGGGTATTGATGGGATGGGTGTTGACGTTCCGCGTGACGCCCGTCGTCAGGTCGGCGACCTTGTAGTTCAGGCGTGCGTTGTGGATGTAGCTCCCGAGCGTGTCGCAGGCGATCCGGCCGGGGGGCGGCGGCGGTCCGGCGTCGCAGGTCTGCCACGGCGAGACGACATCAGCCGAATAAGCCGAGAGATAGACCCGTCCGTTCGGGGCGACCGCCACCGCCGGGAAGACCTGCTCTGCCGGAAGCGCGGCCGGGGCGCCGAACGTGTCGCCGTTCGGCTGCGTCACCGGATAGCCGATGGCGGTCCGGTTCGCCGGGGCGAACACCGGTGCAGGAGACGACCACGTCGAGCCGCCGTTGGTCGACTTGCTGTAGACGGCCACGGAGTAGCACGCCTCGGGGTTACCGCCGAGCCAGTCGGCGCAGGCGGTCTCACCGGCGAGGTTCGGCGTGCCGCTGGTCAAGGCCTCGGTCGTCCAGGTCGCATAAAGGTCACCGTTCGGCGCCGCGGCGGCAGCCGGGAAGCTGTTGACGCGGAACGCGGTGTTCTTGAGGACGTCGGTGTCGGTCAGCCGCGAGATCGCGACCGGCTTGCTGAACGTCGCTCCGCCGTCGGTCGACTTGACCATCCAGGTGCTGTTGAGCGACGCGAGGCGGGTCGACCCGTCCCAGAAGACATAGAGCGTCCCGTCCGGCCCGACGACCGGTCGCGAGCCCTGGCTGTACAGGATGTTGGCGGAGATCGCCTTCGGTGCGCTGTAGGTCACTCCGCCGTCGGTCGAGCGAACGAAGAAGATCGGCGACTGCGTATACGCGCCGGTGTGGCCGTTGAACTTGAACCGGGTCCAGGTCACGTAGACGTTGTCACGGAACTGGCTCGAGGCATGGCTGTCGACCGCGATCCATTCCTTGTCGTTCAACGTCGAGGGCGCCGTCGTCGGGTTGATGAAGACGGGCGCGGCCCAGGAGAGGTGGCCGCTGCCGTCGAATGTGCCCTTGTTGACCGCGACGGTGTTCGGGGCCGACGCCCGGTTGAACCCGAGGCCGGCGTAGAAGACATGGCCGCGGCTGTCGAAGGCGACGGCCGGATCGCCCGCGGCGTCGTAGACACCACCGGCGAGGCGAGTGACGCCGGGGATCAGCGTGCCGAGATGGGCCGGGTCGCTGCTCGCGCAGCACCAGGTCTGGCCACCGTCATTGGAGTAGTACGTCCCCGAATAGCCGTCGCCGAGGGCGCTGCACGGCGTTCCGTTGATGGTGCAGGTCCACGTCCGGGTGACGTAGTCGTTCGCGGATGCGACAACCCGGTTCGGGTTGTTCGGATCGACCGCGATCGACGTCTCGTTCTGCGGTGCGCCGGCGGTGTCCTGGTTCACGAGAACGTTTGGCCCGGCGATGGACGTCCCGTCGAGCGGGCTCGACAGGACGAAGCTCGGGGTGATCGGGGTCGTCGGGCCGGGGGGCGGAGTCTGGTTTTCTGCTCCGGTGGCCTCCTCCTCGAGGAACGCCGAGAACCGGACCTGCAGGCCGGCAGTCCCGTGCAGGGACGCGGCCTTGCCGGCGAGCGTCGTGATGTCGTACTTCGGCGAGGCGGCGAACGCGGATGGCAGGGCCAAGGTCAGCAGGGACACTGCGACCAGGGCTGCGGTGAGCGGGGTGCGTGCTCTCACGATGGTGCTCCTCCTGTGGGGCATGGGTGCGCGTCCACGATGGAGGGTCGGACGCCGTCTCCCGCCGGCGACCCGAGCTGGCGGTCAGGCAGCCATGCGTGGTCCGCGATGAGTCCGGGCTACCGTACTACGGGGCCGACGAAGCGGCATTGCACGCGAAAACCGGGACCGACCGATCCGACGTTTCCCCGAGCAGCGAGCGTTTGCCGGTCTCTTGC
>DATAIW010000432.1:0-6413 GCA_036262455.1 Candidatus Limnocylindrales bacterium
GCGCCGAATCGATCGACGCCACGGTCCGCAAGTACGGCGGGACCATCGCCGTCGGCGACGTCTCGTTCGACGTCGAGCCCGGCGAGGTCTTCGTCGTCATGGGCCTGTCCGGCAGCGGCAAGTCGACCCTCGTCCGCTGCCTCACCCGTCTGATCGAGCCGACGTTCGGCGAGGTCGATCTCGACGGCGAGGACATCCGCAAGGCGAGCCAGGAGCGCCTCCGGGAACTGCGGAGACGCCGCTTCTCGATGGTCTTCCAGAACTTCGGCCTGCTTCCCCATCGGCGGGTCCTCGACAACATCGCGTTCGGGCTCGAGCTGCGCGGCGAGCCGAAGGCCCAGCGCCTCGCCCGGGCCGAGGAGATGCTCGGCCTCGTCGGGCTCGACGGGATGGCCGACCGCTACCCGGAGCAGCTGTCGGGCGGCCAGCAGCAGCGGGTCGGGCTGGCCCGGGCCCTCGCCGGCGATCCGGAGGTCATGCTCCTCGACGAGCCGTTCAGCGCCCTCGATCCGCTGATCCGGCGCGACATGCAGAACGAGGTGATCCGTCTCCACGACGACCTGCGCAAGACGATGGTCTTCATTACCCACGACCTCGCCGAGGCCCTCAAGCTCGGCGACCACGTGATGATCATGCGGGCCGGCAAGGTGGTCCAGATCGGGCGGCCCGAGGAGCTCGTCGCGCGGCCGGCCGACGCGTACGTCGAGGACTTCGTCCGCGACATCCCGAAGGCGCACGTCCTCACCCTGCGCTGGGTGATGCGCGACGCGACCGCGGACGACCCGCTCGACGGCCCGGTCTTCTCGCCCGACACGATCATCCGCACGGTCATCCACGCCGCGGCCTCGATCGACAAGCCGATCCGGGTCGTCGACGAAGGGCGGCTGGTCGGCATCGTCGACCGGGCGAACATCCTGGAGGCGATCGGCGGCGCCGATCCGGGCGGCGGGCCGTCCGTCGCCGGCACGGACCCGGGCGGTCCGCCGTATCACTCGCCGCGCGAGCGGGTCGAACCGATCCGCAAGCCGACCGAGGCGACGACCCGGTTCCTGGCCGACGCGGTCGCCGAAGAGGCCGAGCCGCCCGAGCCGCGATGACCGCGATCAGCCTATCGGCGCGGAGCCGGCTTGACCCGCTGACGGCCCGACGGGGGCTGATGCTCGTCCTGCTCGCGGCGGCGGCGATCGCCTACGTCCTGTTCCGCAACCAGTGGACGCTCCCGCACAACGACGACGAGCCGCTCTTCCGGTCGCTCAACAGCGTCCGCGACTTTGTCGATGAGAATCGCAACGTGCTCGAGCCGATCCGGCTCGCCATCGGCTCCGTCGTCGACGCCTTCGACTTCGTCATCGAGTCGCTCGGCTGGCCGGGGATCATCGGCCTGGCGGGCGCCCTGGGGTTGGTCTTCGGCGGCTGGCGGCTGGCGGTGCTGACGATCACCGGCTTCGCCTCGCTCGGGGTCCTCGGTCTGTGGGACGCGAGCATGGCGACGCTCGGCCTGATGCTCGCCGCGGTCATCCTCGCGGTCGCCATCGGGGTCCCGCTCGGAATCCTGGCCGGCCGCAGCCAGCGAGCCTCGGCGATCCTCGCGCCGATCCTCGATGTGATGCAGATCATGCCGACGTTCGCCTACCTCACGCCGATGACCCTGCTCTTCTTCATCGGCGCGGCGCCATCGGTGGTCGCGACCCTGATCTACGCCATCCCGCCGGCGATCCGGATCACCGCCCTCGGGATCCGGGGCGTGCCGTCGGGCTCGGTCGAGGCGGCGATGTCGCTCGGCTCGACGGGCCGTCAGGTCCTGACCAAGGTCCAGCTGCCGCTCGCTCGCCGGGCGATCGGGCTCGGGATCAACCAGTCGATCATGATGGCCCTCTCCATGGTCGTGATCACTGCGATGATCGGAGCGCCCGGGTTGGGGCGGAACATCCTCAATGCCGTCCAGCGGGTCGATGTCGGTGCGGCCTTCGACGCCGGGCTCGCGATCGTGATCCTCGCGATCATCCTGGACCGGGTGACCTACGCCGCCGGCGACTGGCTGGACCCGCGCGCCCGGATCCGGACGCTGCGGTCCGGCCGCCAGCGGCTCGTCGGCTGGCTCGGCCCACTCGGCCTGATCGGCGCCGGTCTGCTCGCGCCGTTCGCGATCGACGCCACGCAGTTCCCGACCGCCGTGCAGTTCTCGTTCCGGGGCTCGGTCAATGAGTCCGTCAACTGGTTCACCGACACGTTTTCGCGGGCCACGATCGTCATCAAGGACGTGTCGACGAACCTCGTCTTCAACCCGCTCGAGGGCCTCCTCACGTCGTCGCCGTGGTGGCTCGTCGTGGCCGTCACGATGCTGATCGCCTGGTACCTGTCCGGCCGACGAGCGTCGATCGCCGCCGGCATCTGCCTCGCCCTGATCGTCCTGCTGGGCCTGTGGGGGCACTCGATGGCGACCCTCGCCAACGTGCTCGTCGGCACTGCCCTGACGCTGGTCATCGGGATCGCGTTCGGAATCCTCACCGCACGGAGCGATCGGCTCCGGGCGATCCTCCGACCGATTCTCGATGCCGCCCAGACGCTGCCGGCCTTCGTCTACTTGATCCCGGCGCTCGCGCTCTTCCAATCGACCCGTTTCACCGCCGTGGTCGCCGCCGTGATCTACGCCGTGCCGCCGGTCATCCGCCTGGTCGATGTCGGGATTCGTTCGGTGCCCGAAACGGTCGTCGAGGCCGCCACGATGTCAGGTGCCACCGAACGCCAGCTGCTGTGGAAGGTGCGCCTGCCGCTGTCGATGCGGGCGCTCCTGCTGGCGGCGAACCAGGGGATCGTCCTGGTTCTCGCGATGGTCGTGATCGGCGGACTCGTCGGCGCGGGCGCGCTAGGCTACGACGTCATCGCCGGCCTCGCCCAGGGCAAGGACTTCGGCAAGGGCCTCGCGGCCGGCATCGCGATCGTCCTGCTCGGGATCATGCTGGATCGGATCACCCAGGGCGCAGGAAGCCGTCGCAGGACCACCGTCGCGAAGGCCGGCTAGGGCCGGCAACCAGAGGAGGAGCGAATCGTCATGCAGCGAAATCGATGGGGTCGCTGGTTCGCCGGGTTGGCCGTTGTCAGCCTGATCGTGGTCGGCTGTGCCAAGTCGTCGGGCGCGACGACACCGCCGGCAAGCACCGCGGCCGGGGCGAGCACCGGCACGACGGCCAGCAGCGGACCGAGCGCGAGTGCCACCGTGGCCGCCGCGACCTGCCAGGGCAGCGGCGACAAGGGCAGCGTCAAGATGATGGTCAACGAGTGGGTCGGAGCGGCGGCCAACGTCGCGGTCGCCCAGTGCCTGCTCCAGCAGATGGGCTACAAGGTCGAAACGAGCACCCTCGCCGAGGAGATCGCCTGGCAGGGCTTCGACACCGGCGAGGTGGACGTCATCCTCGAGAACTGGGGCCACCCCGCGCTCGAGAAGAAGTACATCAAGGACACGAAGCTGGCCACGGACGCCGGATCGAATGGCGTGACCGGGATCATCGGCTGGTACGTCCCGAAGTGGATGGTCGACGAGCATCCCGACATCACCGACTGGAACAATCTCAACAAGTACGCCTCCCTGTTCAAGACGTCCGAGTCGGGCGACAAGGGCCAGTTCCTCGGCGCCAACCCGACGTTCGTCCAGTACGACGAGGCGCTGATCACCAACCTTCACCTGAACTACAAGGTCGTCTTCTCGGGGAGCGAGGCGGCGACGATCACGGCCTTCCAGCAGGCCACCAAGAACAAGACGCCGCTCATCGGCTACTTCTACGACCCGCAGTGGCTCCTCAGCGAGATCGAGCTCGTCCAGGTCAAGCTGCCGGCCTGGACCCAGGGCTGCGACGCCGATCTGAAGAAGGTCGCGTGCGACTATCCGGCCTACACCCTGAACAAGATCGTCCGGACGAAGTGGATGGACGCGGCCGGCGATGCGGCCACGTTCATCAAGAACTTCAAGTGGAAGAACAGCGACCAGAACTTGGTCGCCGATGCGATCACGAACAAGAGCATGAAGGAGTTGGACGCCGCCAAGCAGTGGATCGACGCGAATGCCGCGACCTGGCAGGCGTGGATGCCCTGATCGACTGAGCGCGCGGGTCGTCGCCGTGCGGCGGCCCACCCAGACCTCGACGGCGGCGGGCGGTCCATTCCGTCCGCCGTCGCGATTCAACCCGTCGATGAACCGGCTCGACGGCCCCGCCGCAACGAACTCGTGCGGCTCGCGCCGATCACGGTCCACATCGAGAAGTAGCCCGGTCCCGTCCGCGGCGTCGCGGGGAACGTGGAGGAGGCAGGGAAGGCGTGTCCCGGCCCGGGGACGATCGCGGCTCTCGAGGACTCGTCCCCGTGCTTGAGCTCCTCGACGCGGACTGGGGCCGCCGGCGCGTGGCCTCAGCCGGCCCGGATCAGCCGCGCGTTGCCGGTGGCGAGGGCCATCTTCTCCTCGAACCGCTTGGCCGCGACCTCGAGCTTGTCGAGGTGCTGCGCGAGCCGCTTGCGAGCCTCCTCGGCAGCCGCGTCGAGCCCGGTCAGCTCGAAGATCTTCCAGTGGTTGATGATCGGCAGCAGCACTTCGTCGCGGTGGATCCGGATGTCGTAGATGCCGGCCTTGGCGATCGCCGCGGCCTTGCGCAGGAAGCCGGGGATGCCGTTGCCGGGCATCTCGAAGGCGAGGACCTCGGCGACGATCGCCTGGACCGCCCGCGACGGCTGGATCTTCAGGGCCGCGCCAAGGATGTCGCGGTAGAACACCATGTGCAAGTTCTCGTCGGCCGCGATCCTTGTCATGATCCTGTCGGCCACAGGATCCTGCGAGTAGCGCCCGGTGTTCTTGTGCGAGATCCGGGTCGCGAGCTCCTGGAACGCGACGTAGGCGAGGCCGCGCAGCGTGTCGATCGTGTCGCGGTCGTAGCCCTGCTGGAGCTGCGTCATCCGGCCCCGCTCGAGCGCGACCGGGTCGAGGTTCCGGGTCACCGTGAGGTAGTCGCGCAGGACGATCGCGTGGCGGCCCTCCTCGGCCGTCCAGCGCCCGATCCAGTTGATCCAGGCGCCGTCGCCGGCCCCGAACATCCCGTGGATGAGTCGGTGGTACGAGGGCAGGTTGTCCTCGGTCAGGAGGTTGACCTCGAACGCGGTCTGGGCGACGCCGGTCAGACGCGGCTGGTCGGGCGTCCAGGGCTCTTTGTCGAAGTCGCGCCCGAGACGGTATGGGATGTAGTCGTGGGGGAACCACTCCTGGGCGACCCTGGCATGGCGGTCGTACAGGCGGGCGGCCTCGGGCTCGAGCTCGTTGAGGAGGGCGCGGTCGTCTGCGGTCGACTCCCGGGTGTGGGCGGGCGGGGATGTCGGCGCGGCAGCGTGCGGGGAGTTGTCGGTCGCCATCGGTCGGTCCTTGCTCAGAGAAGGGCCGCGCGGCGCCCATAGCGGACGCCGGTTCACCGACCGGTCAGGAGTCAAGGGTAGCCCGGATTGTCATGTCGCCCCTTCATCTCGGTGCGGACCTGCACATCAACACGACGTTGCAGCGTTCGTCGTGGCCGCGGGGGTCTTCTAGCGAGGGCGCGTTTGCATCAGCAACAGACCACGAGGACGTGCCACCTAACGTCCGGCACAAGTCCCCTTCCTCCCACGAGTCGTCGTCGTGCCCGACGGATACCCGCTGCCGGGGACTGGCTGGAAGAAGGTCAGCCTCGAGAAGAGCGCGCTCGTGGCACGCCGACACCCGTTTCGAGGGTCGCCCTCCTTTCCTTGACTTCTGACCTGGGCCCAATATCATGCTACTAGAAGATAGCAAGTATATTGAGGGCCAGATGAAGATCGCGATCACAGTGGGGTTCGCCCTCGTCGCGAGTCTGATCGGCGCGTGTTCGACCGGGCTAGGCCCAACGAGCACGACGGCCACGCCAGACTGTCGCTCCTTCGGCGGCGAGACCGTGGATGCCGTCGGCTGGTCATCAGCTGGCGACTTCCTCGCGGTCAGCACATCGTCTGACAGCGACGGCCAAGGCCGGATCCGTGTTTTCAACTGGCCCGCAATGAGTTTGGCCAGCGACGCCAAGACCGATGTCCTTGCTGTCGATGACGCAGCGGTCGACGACGAAGGGGCCGTTCTACTGGTTTTCGTGGGACCCGATGGCAGATGACGCTTCGGCAAGGCAACTCTGGAAGGTGGCACCCGGCGACCCGCCGGAGACAATTGGCGGGCCGGTTCCTGCGGGCCCCTACGTCGGCCTCGTCTGGGCTGGCGGCAGCCTCATCGCGATGGAGGCTGACCCAGGCCCGCCAGAGCGGTCCAGGTTGGTCATGTTCGAGACTGCCCATCCGGGCGCGAAGCCCGTTGGCGTGACCGATTGGACGCCGAGGTTGTGGTCCACTTTCTGGGCCGACCGCAGGGGCGAGTGGAT
>DATAIW010000433.1:0-1710 GCA_036262455.1 Candidatus Limnocylindrales bacterium
AGGCGGGCCCCCATCGATTCGCCGAGGCGCTTGGCGGCGTACAGCCCGATCCCGGAGCCTCGGGCGGTGTGGGTCTCGCGCCGGGCGTACGGCTCGAAGATCCGCTCGCGCCATTCCGCGGGGACGCCGGGCCCCTGGTCGGTGACGCCGATCCGGACGAAGCCCTCGACGAGGGCATGGTCGATCGTGATCGTCGTCTCCGGTGGCGCGTACTTGACCGCGTTCTCGATCAGGTGCTCGAGGATCTGGCGGAGCCGCGGCGCGTCGGCGAGGGCGTGGTGGCCGAGCCCGGGTCGGACGTCGAGGCGATGCTGGCGGACGATCGGGCGGATCGACGCGACGACCTCGGCGATGGCCGCCTCGACATCGGTCGGGGTGACCTCGGCGGCTTCGGCCGGCACGATCCGGACCGAGGCGAGGATCGAGTCGACGAGCCGGTCGAGCCGCTCGACCTGGTCCATCGCCGCGTCGTGCCAGGCCTGGCGCTGGGCGCGTCGATCCGGATCGCGCGACTCGCGACCCTCGAGCGGCGGATCGTCGCCGAGGAGCTCCGTGTAGGCGCGAACGACCGCCAGCGGCGTCCGGAGCTCGTGGGTGACGAGGGCGATCAGCTCGGAACGCGCCTCGTCGATCTGGCGGAGCTGCTCGAGGCGCTCTTCCGCCTCGGTCTGCTGGCGGCCCTTCTCGACGATCCCGGCGAGGAGGTCGGCGATCGCCTGGAGCTGGGCGACGTCCGCGTCGCTGAACTGCCGCTCGCGCTCGGTCTGGACGTTGAGGACGCCGACGACCTGGTCGTTCCAGCTCAGCGGGACGCTCAGCATCGAGGCGATGAACCGGCGCTGGTCGATGCCGCGGACCCACAGGAAACGCGGGTCGGAACGGACGTCGGGGATGACGAGCGGCTCACGACTGGCGGCGACCCGGCCGGTGACGCCCTCCCCGAACGGGACCCGCGCCCGGCCGATCTGGTAGCGATCGAGGCCGTTCGTCGCGGCGAGGGTCAGGTAGGCTCCATCGCGATCGAGCAGGTAGAGCGAGGTGACATCGGCGTGGAGCGCGTCCCGGGTCCCGTCGACGACGGTCTCGAGCAGCTCGTCCCAGGTCCGGGCGGTCGTCGCGAGACGGGCGACCTGATGCAGGAACCGAAGCTGCTCGAGCTGATCCGGTCCGCCCCGCTGGTCGATCTCGGGCGCCGCCATGGCCGTCACGATACAAGCCTACGAAGGAAGGAAGCCAGCGAAGGTTGCGGCGGCGGGCCGGACCGGCTGCGGAACGGTCGCATCGCAACCTTCGTCCGGGCGGCCTGAGCGGCGATGCCACGGTCGGCCGACGCCAACACCGGACGACCCGACGCCCGCCCCCCGGGCGCCGGGACCCACGCCGCCAGCGCGACGAAACCCGTCGCCGGCGCCGGGACCCACGCCGCCGGCGACGCCAACGAGGCGGTCCGGGCCGAGCCCGCCACGATCGGGACCGGCCGGGCGCGCGATCCGCTCGCCCTCGAGATCCGCCTCCTCGGCTCGCTCCTCGGCCAGGTGATCGCCGAGCAGGCGGGGCGCGACCTCCTCGACCTCGTCGAGCGGGTTCGGCGGACGACGATCCGGCTCCGGCGCGGCGACGACCCAGCGCTCCGCGCCGGACTCGTCGCGGAGCTGGCGGCGCTGGATCCGGACCGGGCCGAGGTCGTCGTCCGCGCCTTCAGCCTCTATT
>DATAIW010000434.1:0-8974 GCA_036262455.1 Candidatus Limnocylindrales bacterium
GGGCCGGGGCGATGAACGGCCCTTCGAGGTTGAAGCCGAGCGGCTCGGCGCCGTCGGATGGCGCGGTCGGGATCCACGCCCGGACCCGGTCGGCGACGGCATGGAGCTCCGGCAGGGGCGTCGTCCAGGCGCTCGGCAGGAACGAGGTGACGCCGTGCCGGAGCAGGGCTCGCGCCATGCCCGCGAGGTCGTCGGTCGGGCCCATCGCCGAATGGCCGCCCCAGCCGTGGACGTGGACGTCGACGAAGCCCGGCGCGAGGTACGGCTGATCCGTGTCCGCTGCGCCCGCGGGTCGATCGATGTCGACCGTCTCGATCCGGCCGTCCGCGATCCCCAGCGCCCCGACGACGACCTCGTCGTCGAGGACCAGCCGACCGCGGATCGTGTCGAGCGTCATGGCGCCTCCTCCTGAATCGATGGGCCGGTCTGCTCGACGTCGAACGAGACGTCGAGGGCGTAACGATCGGCCGGGTAGCGCGATTCGGTCGACTCGATCCGGCGACCGTCGTCGTCGACGATCACCCGTCGCTCGATGAGCAGCGGGTCGCCGCGGCGAATGTCAAGCAGCCGGGCGTCCTCGGCGGTGGCCGCCCCGGCGGCGACCGTCCCGGTGCCGCGCCGGAGGGTCTGGCCGCCGGCCGTGATCGCGCCATGGAGCGAGCCGTGCGCGAGGTCTGCGTTCAGGACGGCCGGCGCGCAGCTCGCGACGAGGATCGCGGATTCCAGGGCGATCGGCTCGTTGTCGGCCAGGCGGATCCGGCGCACCTCGACGACCGGTTCGCCCGGCCCGAGGGCGAGGGCCGCGGCCTCGGCCCGGGTCGATGGCCGGATCGCGCGAGCGAGGAGCCGCGAGCTCGGAACGCGCCCGCGGCGGGTCATCTCGCTGCTGAACGTCATCAGCCGGTCGGTCCGGCGGTGGGTCGCCGGGGTCGCGACAAAGCTGCCCCGGCCGGGCTCGCGCGCGACCAGCCCCGCCTCGGCCAGGCGCTGCATCGCGTTCCGGGCGGTCATCCGGCTGACCCCGAACTCGGCGACGAGCTCCGCGTCGGACGGCAGCCGATCGCCGGGCTGCATGGCGGTGATCCGCTCGCGGAGCACCTGCTCGATCCGGCGGTGGTGGGGGATGTAGCCGTTGTCGATCATCGAACGACCGATGCCGGATCGACGGCCGCATCGATGGCAGCAATGACCGCCGCGCTGCCGGGGCTTGCGTCCGCCGTGCCCTGCGGCGGCGCCTGCTCGGCGCCATGGATCGCCGCACCCATCGCCCCGGCCCACGTCCCGAGCTCGGCGGTGACGATCTCGACCTCGTCGACCGACGTCGTGAGGACCCGCCGCCGGATCTCCGCCCGGGCTTCGTCGAGGAGCAGGTCGCCGGCGGCCGCGATCCCTCCGCCGATCACGACCCGGTCCGGGGAGATGACGGTGATCATGTTGCCGATCCCGATCCCGAGGTAGCGACCGACCCGGCGGAGCCCCTCGAGCGCGGCCGCGTCGCCGCTCCGGGCCCGTTCGACGGCCTCCTCCGCGGTCGCCGCCCCGCACGCCTCGGCGATCCGATCCGCCCGGCAGAACGCCTCGAGGCAGCCGTGATTGCCGCAGTTGCACGACGGCCCGTCCGGATCGATCGTCTGGTGGCCGACCTCGCCGGCCGTCCCGTCGTGGCCCTGGTGGACCTTGCCGTCGACCGCGATCACGCCGCCGACCCCGGTCCCGAGCGTCAGCCCGACCATCGACGACGCGCCGCGCCCGGCGCCGAGCCGGAGCTCGGCCAGCCCGAATGCCCGGGCATCGTTGATCAGCGCCACGGGCACGCCCAGCTCGTCCGCGAGCGGACCGGCCACGGGGTAGCCGTCCCACGGGCCGGGGATGTTGACGAGGAACCGCGTCGCCCCGGTTCGCGGGTCGTAGAGGCCGGGGATCCCGACCCCCGCCGTCGAGACGTCCGGCCATTGCCCGATCGCGGCTCGGCCGACCTCCGCGAGCTGGGGGACGATCGCGTCGGGGCCACCGGACCGGGTCGGGACCTGGCCGCGATCCAGCACCCGCCAGTCCGCCCCGGCGTGCTCGACGACGGTCCACTTGAGATTCGTGCCCCCGAGGTCCAACCCGAGATGGTGGGTCGCCGCTGGCTCCGATCCCGGGATCGCGTCTGAGTCGGTGGCCATCGATCAGGCTTCCCCGGTGACCCGGGTATAGGCCGCCGCGACCGCCACGATGATCGCCCCGAACAGGACCTGGCGGACGGCCTCGGGCATCTCGAGCACCGTCAGCAGCGTCGTCAGGACGGTCAGGATCAGCGCTCCGACGATCGTCCCGGCGTAGCCACCGCGCCCGCCCAGGATCGACGTGCCGCCGATGACCGCGGCGGCCACCGACGGCAGGACCGACTGCTCGACGAGGCTCACCGTGGCTGTGTTGTTGAGGCCGGCGAGGAGGAGTCCGGCGATCGCGGCCAGGATCCCCGACAGCATGTACAGGACGACGAGCACCTGCCAGACCCGTGTCCCGGCCAGGCGTGCGGCGATCGGGTTGTCGCCGACCGCGAACAGCAACCGACCGAAGCCGCTCCGCCGCAGGCCGATGACGATCACGACGGCGACCGGGGCGAAGACGACGAGGCTGTTGGGCACGGAGCCGAACGAGATGCCGGAGCCGAGCCACTTGATCGGGTCGGGGATGAGGGTCCCCGACTGGACCATCAGGAGCTGGTACACCGACATCAGCCCGAGGACGACGAGGCTCATGCCCAGCGTCATGATCAGGGGATGGACCTTGAACATGCCGATGCCGATCCCGTTGACGAGGCCGGCGATCGCGGCGGCGACGAAGGCGACCGCGATCGCCACCACTGGACCCTGGCCGGTCGCGAGGGTTGCCATGAGGAACGCCGCCATCGAGGCAACCGCGCCGACGGACAAGTCGATTCCGCCGGTGAGCATCGCCAGCGTCTGGCACGCGGCGAGGATCGCGAGCGGGATCGCGGCACGGATCGTCGTGGCGACCCAGTTGCCGCTCACGATCCCGGGCTTCGCCAGCTCGAGGAGCGCGACGAGGACGGCGAGGAGGACGACGAGGGGAATGAGCGGCTGATCGCGGACGATCCGGCGCCAACTGGCGCTCTCCAGAGACGGGCTGCGCGGGGTGCCGGTGTTCCCGGCCGTGGCAGCAGGCGGTGTCATGCCCGGATCCTCCGCATCGCGACCAGGCTGCCGAACATCACGACCCCGATGAGGATCGCGCCCTGGATCGCCGTCGACCAGTTGGGGTCGACGCCGGCGAAGAACAGGTCGGTCCGCACCAGGGCCAGGACGATCACCGCGATGATCGGTCCCAGCACGCCGCCGCGTCCGCCGGCGAGGCTGACCCCGCCGAGCACGATCGCGGCGATGCTCTGGAGCGTGTAGGAGCCCGGCACGGGCGCCCCGACCCCGCCCGTGGCGGTGAGGGCCAGCCCGCCCACGGCCGAGAAGAACCCCGTCAGGGCGTAGGCGAAGATCTTCGTCGGGCCGACCGCGACGCCACTCCGGAACGCCGCCACGGGACTGCTCCCGAGCGCATACAGGGTCAGCCCCAGGGTCGAGCGCCGGAGCGGGATCCACAGGACGCCGACGATCACCGCGAGCACGACCACGGCCTTCGGCAACCACGGGGTCCCGAGGGGTCCCGAGATGATCGCCATGAGCCACGGTGCCGCTCCGCCGCCCGGGGTGTTGAGGATCAGCAGCGCCGTTCCTGCCCAGACGAAGGACATCGCGAGCGTGACCACGATGTCCGGCACCTTCGTGGCCACGACGAGACCGCCGTTGATCGCTCCGACCAACAGCCCGAGCAGGAGGACACCCACGACGACCGCCACGCCGAAGAGGTCGCCCTGGCCCTTCATCAGGACCGCCGAGGTCACGCTGGCGAGCGCCATCATCGATCCGACCGACAGGTCGATGCCGCCGGAGATCACCACGATCGCCTGCGCCACCGCGGCGAACGCGATCGGCAGGATCGCGATCGCGAGGCCCTGGATCGCGGCTGGTCCGTAGTTCGGCTGGAGAAGCTTCGTGACCGCGAAGAAGACGACGAGGAGGCCGAGCAGGCCGAGGGTCCACACGTTGCGCCGCGCCCACGAGCCGGCAAGATCGACGATCTCGGCGCGGTTGCGCGGCACGCTGGTCGCTCCGCTGCTCACGGCAGACCCGCCGGGCTCGGCTCCGCCGCCTCGACCGCCGCGGACGCGACCTCGTCCGGCATGAGCTCTTCGGGCCGGAGGTCGTAGGCAGCTCGGAGCAGCGTCGCCTCGTCGGCATCCGCGACCGCGATCTCGTCCACGATCCGCCCGCCGAAGATCACGATCGCCCGATCGCAGGCGAGCTGGATCTCCTTGAGCTCGGACGTGTAGAGCAGGACCGCCGCGCCCGCGGCCGCGAGGTCGCGGAGGAGCTGGTAGATCTGCTGCTTGGTCCCGATGTCGATGCCGCGGGTCGGATCGAAGCAGAGCATCGTCTTGACCCCGCCGGCCACCCACCGGGCGATCGTGACCTTCTGCTGGTTGCCGCCGGACAGGCGGCGCACCTCGCCGGCGGCGCGAGTGTCGATCTGCAACGTCGCGATCGCGGCGTCGACCTTGCGCCGCTCGCCGCGGACGTCGATCAGGCCCCACGAGCCGAACGGCGTGGTGAACGGCAAGGCGATGTTCTCGCGCACCGAGCGTTGCATCAGGAGCGCCTCGGCGCGATCGGCTGGAACGTAGACGAGGCCCGCTCGGATCGCGTCGGCCGGATGACGGAACGAGGCACGCCCACCGTCGACGAGCAGGTCGCCACCGTTCGGCCGCTCCGAACCCGACAGGACGTCGAACAGCTCGTCCTGGCCCTGGCCCTCGAGCGCGACGACGCCGAGGACCTCGCCAGGATGGAGATCGAACGAGACGTCGGTCAGCTTCGAGCCGACGGTCAGGTTGCGGACCGTCAGTCGGGGGACGGAATCCTGCGGGCGCTCGGCCCGGGGGGTCGTGGCTCGCGCGGTCCCGTCGCTGCGGACGATGTCGCCCAGCATCAACGCGACGATCCGATCCTCCGACCCGGTCGTGACATCGACGACGCCGACCGTCTCGCCCTCGCGCAACACGGTCGCCCGGTCGCAGACGGCGCCGATCTCGATCAGCCGGTGGGAGATGAAGATGACCGACCGGTCGGTGCCGCGCATCCGGCCGATGACCTCGAGGACGCGCTCGGTCAGGTTCGCGGGCAACGCGGCGGTCATCTCGTCGAGCATCAGGATGTCCGGCTCGATGGCCAGCGCCCGGGCGAGGTCGATGATCCGGAGCGAAGCGAGCGGCAGGTCCCGGACGACGCTGGCGAGATCCAGGTCGGGCAGGCCCAGCTCCGCGAGCCAATGGCGGACGGCCTCGGCGGGCGTACGCGTCAGCCGCAGGTTGGACCGGACGTCGAGGTCCGGGATCAGCGACGGCTCCTGGTAGACCGACACGATCCCGCCACGGCGGGCCTCTGTCGGGGAGCGCGCCGCGAAGGGTTTGCCACGGACCTCGATCGACCCGTGGTCGGGGCGGACGCCGCCGGTGAGGATCTTGACGAGCGTGCTCTTGCCGGCGCCGTTCGCGCCCATGAGGGCATGAACCTCGCCCGGCCGGACCGCGAGAGATGCGGATCGCAGCGCGACGACCGCCCCGTAGTGCTTTGCGACACCGGTGGCGTTCAGCAGGAGGTCAGGTCCGCCGTCGATCACGTGGTGGTTCGTCCTGGTCGGTGGGTTGGATTGGAAACGGGGGTGCCGGCAGAGCCGGCACCCCCACGCTCAGTCGCGTTACGGAGTCGGGCTACGCGTCGCCCGGACCCTTGCAGGCGATCAGTTCGGGCTTGGTGTAAGTGGTCCAATCCTGGATCGTCAGACCGAGTGGCCAGGTCTTGGGGAGGGTGGCGTCGGCGGCGGCGGTCAGAGACGCCTTGCCCTCGGCCGTCGTGTTGTCCCACAGGACCGGAGTCACGTGGACCGTCGATGCCGCAGGCTTCTTGCCGCCGAGGATCTGGAGGGCGAGGGTGACACCGGCGCCGCCGATCGAGGCCGGGTTGGTGACCGCGGCGCCCTTCGGCCCATCGGCCGCCAGCAGCTGGGTGACGAAGCCCGCGTTGTCCGCGCCGACGATCGGCACGTACGGGTGGTTGGCGGCCTTGAGCGCGTCGACGATGTTCGAGTCGACGCCCGACGTCCAGATGCCGTCGAACTTCGTGCCGGCGCTCATCACGTCATTGATCTGCTGGGTCGCGGTCGCCGGGTCCCACTTGGTGACCGTCGTAGCCGCGATCGTGATGCCCGGATGCTCCTTGAGCGCCTTCTGGAAGCCCGTGTCGCGATCCGTGTCGGCCGGATGGCCGGCGATGCCGCGCATGTAGACGACGGCGCCCTTGTCGCCCATCGCCTTGAACAGCCACGAGGCGCCGAGGTAGGCGTACTGCTCCTGGTCATTGGAGAGGTTGTAGGCGCCCGGTGCCGTGACCGAGGCGTCGACCGCGATGACCGTGATGTTGGCGGCGATCGCCTCGGCGATCGCGGGGTTCAGGGCGTCCGGCCCGGACGGGTTGATGATGATCGCGTTGACGCCCTGGGCGATCAGCGTCCGGATGTCGGCCAGCTGGCCGGGAGCATCCGTGTCGCGGTGGATGATCGTGACCTTGGAGACGTTGCCGGCCTTGACGGCCTGCGCCTTCGCCGAGCAGAGCATCGCCTCGCGCCAGCCGTTGCCGACGCCGCCGGCGTTCGAGAATCCGATCGTGTACTTCGCGGCGCCGCCGCCGGACGCCGCCGGCGTCGAGCTGCAGGCACCGGCGACGATCGCCGTGACGGCCAGGGCCACGAGGCCGCGAGCCAAACCGAGTCGTTTCATGGACGTTCCACTCCTCCTTGCGCCGACCGCGGTCCCCGCGTGGGTCGTCAGTCGGACCATCATCGCTGGATTGCGTGCCGCTCGTCGCTCCGTCACCCACCTCCTCGTTGGTCGATCGCACGGGCGAGCCGCCGCGCATGCTCTCGATAGGCTGCATCGAACAGGTCCCGGGACCGGTCCGCCCCGACCACGCTGCTGCGCGTCAGGACGGGTGGCATCGCGCCCAGCTCGGTGAGGAGCTGGGCGGTCCGGACCTTGATGGAATTCACGATCGCGACCGCGGTGACGGTCGAGCCAGGTCCGACCGGGGTGTCGAGCCCGACGATGTCGATCATCGCGTCGGCCGGCGGCGAGCAGAGATCGATGACGAGGTCGGCCTCGTCGAGAAGGCGGCTGCCGACGATCGGGTCGATCTCGGACGACCGCGACTGCTGAACGGAGGTGACGGCGATCACTCGCAGGCCGCGCCGCCGCGCCCCACGGGCCATCTCGACCGGGACGGCCGACAGGCCGCCCGCGGAGAAGACGATCATCACGTCCCTGTGGCCGAACGAGAAGTTCGACAGGATCACCTCGGCCAGCCCCGGCGTTCGCTCGATGAACATGGCCTGGCGCTGTCCGTTGGCGCCGACGACCTGGGTGTGGAAGGTCATCGACAGCTCGATGATCGGGTTGAAGCCCGGATACGAGCCGTACCGCGGGAACATCTCCTCGACCGGGATCCGCGAGTGGCCGGTCCCGAACAGGTGGACCAGGCCGTCGCCGGCGATCGCGTCGGCGCACCATGAGCTGGCCCGCTCGATCGCATCGGCCTGCGTCTCGGCGATCCGCCGGAGGATGTCGCCCGAGGCCGCGATCCAGGCGAGCGCCGGCACCGTGGTCGGGACGTTCATCGGGAGGCCACCATCGCGGCGGCGCTGCCGGATGCCCCGCCGGCCACGGCCCGCTCGACCGATTCCCAGCGACCGCTGCGCATGGAGCGGTACGCCGCGTCGATGATCGAGTTCACGGCCAGGCCGTCGTGGAACGTCTCGCGAGGCGCGCTGCCGGCGCGGAATGACTCGACCACGTCCTGCATCATCGCGTCGTGGCCGTGGACATGGGTCTCGTCCGGGACGGGAAAGACCCAGCCCGTGTCGGCATCGGCCTTCTCGCCGATGTATCCGGCGGGACGCTCGATGAACGCCCGCAGGACGGTCGAGCCGATGTCCTGGACCATCCGGCCGGCGTCGCCGTAGACCTCGAAGCGGTTCTCGAGGCCGCCTTTCGACGACCACGAGACGTCCATCGTCGCGACTCGATCGTCCTCGAAGCGGACGATCATGACGGCGTTGTCCTCGCCGCTGGTCCGCCCTCCGTGCACCAGCGTCGCGCCCCAGGCGAAGACGTCGCGGACGCCGACATCCTTGCCGAAGAGGTAGCGAGCGACTTCGGCGCCGTGGGACGCCATGTCGAGCAGCGCGCCACCGCCGGCCAGATCCGCGTCCCAGAAGTGCGCGGCGTGCGGCCCGCTGTGGCCCTCGCGAGCGCGGAACGTGACCAGCCGGCCGATGGCTCCCGCCTCGATCATGTCGTGCATCCGGATCGTTTCGCTGGTGAAGACGACGTTCTCGAGATACGCGTGGAAGACGCCCGCTTCGCTGGCCAGGCGCAGCATCTCGGCGGCCTCCGCTGCGGTTCGACCGAGCGGCTTGGTGCAGGCAACGGCCTTGCCGTGCTCGGTCGCGGCCCGCACTGCATCCAGGTGCAGGTGGTTCGGCAGCGAGACGACGACGAGGTCGACGTCGGGATCCGCGCAGACGGCGTCGATCGAGTCGTACGGCCGGCTGTCGAACCGACGCGCGAAGGCCTCGCGTCGCTCGGCGCCGGCACTGCAGTTCGCGACCACGCGGGCGTTGGGAACGTGGCGCAGGCCGAGCGTATGGAACTCGCCGATGAAGCCTGAGCCGAGCATCCCGATCCCGACGTCACGCACGGTCAGCGTCCAGCCTCCGACAGCGCGCCCGCCGAAACGGGCTGTGCGACCGTGTCGCATGGCCGGACGTCGCCACATGATCCAACCCGGGTCGTACCCGGGGT
>DATAIW010000435.1:0-19236 GCA_036262455.1 Candidatus Limnocylindrales bacterium
CTGAGCACAACGCCGTACACGAGCGGATACAGGAAGAACCCGGCCAGGATCGCCAGAATTGGCAGGAGGAACAGCAGGTCGATCGCGCGTTCGCGCCGTGAGCCGAGGACCATCAAACGGGTCTTCGATCCGGTCGTCGTCCGCCTATGGCGATCGATCGGCAGGCGCCCATCACCGGACGATCAACGACCGACGGACGCGGTGTGCCCAGCCACGCTCGAACGATAGACAATGTTCGTCCGGCTGACGCACATTTCCTGCGCGGGCCGCACAGCAGTTCTCCCGCGGTCCACGCTGCCCGCTGTCACCGAGGAACGCCGATGAAGCCCGTTCGTCCGACGAGCGCCAGCCCGTGGACGCGGATGCTGAATCGCCGCGACATCCTGAAGCTCGGAGCCGTCCTTGCCGGCGGCGGAGCCGTCGCGCCGCTCCTCACAGCCTGCTCCGGGCCGACCGGAAGCCGGGCCGCGCCCGTCGGGACGAGCGCAGGCGGCAGCCCACCGCCCCTGTCCGGTCCGATCACCCTCCTGACCGAAGGCGGCGATCCGACGACCCAGCCCACGCTCAAGAAGGTCTACGACGGCTTCGCGGCCCAGAACCCGGGTATCGACTGGGACATCCGGGCGCCTGCGGGCGCCAGCCCCGAATGGGATCGGCTCGCGCGCGCCCTGCTGGAGTCCGGCGAGCCGGTAGGTCTGATCCTGATCGACGGGCAGTTCGTCCGGGCATGGGCGCGAGACGGCCTCCTGGCGGACCTCGCCGCCGACCCCGCGATGGCCGACGTGCTGGCCCGCGTACCCAGGCGGTTCCAGTTCCCGGGTCCGGGCGGAACCATCTGGGCCTTCCCGCTGGCTGCGAGCATGGGCGTCCAGACCACGGGCCTCTACTACAACAAGGCGATCCTCGACCGGGCCGGACTCGAGGCTCCCAGGACGCTCGCGGACCTCACGGCGATGGTGAAGCCGCTGGCGGCCATGGGCGTCGCGCCGCTCGTCCATTGCTCCGGTGACGCCGTCTTCAATCCATTGCTCGTCACGTGGCTGCTGCCGATGATCGCGGAAGGGACCGGCGACCCACTGGCCTTCGCCGAGAGCACGATCCGGGGCGACATCCGCTACGACAGCCCCGAATGGATCGAGGCGTTCCGGATCATCGCCGACCTGCGGACGTCGGGCGTCCTGCTGCGCGGCTCAGGCGCCACGGACTACGGGACGATGCAGCAACTCATGCTTCAGGGCAAGGCGGCCATGACCTGCAACGGCTCGTGGATGCTGACGCAGATCCTGGCAGGCACGCCCAGCGGTGCGTTCGACCTGCACGTCGCGCCGCTCCCCCTGGTGCCCGGCGCGACGAAGGCGCGCCCGATCCTGGCGTGGGGCGGATTCGCGCTGCCGGCGCAGGCCGCCCGCAGCCGGGACAGCGTGCATGCTTTCCTCGAGTACGCCAGCCGTCCGGAGGTCGACCGAGCCGTGGTCGCGGGCCTCCAGGCGTACTCGTCGATCGCGGCCTCGAACGACGCGATCCAGAACGCCGTCGCGCAGGAGTTCCTGCCGATGTTCGAGGATGCGATCACGCCGATGGACTGGCTCTGGGAGCCCGAGATCACCACCGAGGTCGGCAACCAGGTCCAGGCCCTCGTGAAGGGCGACACGGACCCGGCAGCTGTCGGGAAGGCCATCCAGGCGGTCGCCGAGGAACTCCGCTCGTCCGGGCGCAGCTACTACCCTTGAGGGGCGTGACCAGCCTGCTGCTCGACACCAAGCTCTATGCCCCGAGGCGGCGGAGCGGCCTCGTCCCCCGGCCGCAATTGACCGAGCGCTTGCGACGCGGGACCGAGTCCAAGCTGACGCTCGTCTCGGCCCCGGCCGGCTTCGGCAAGTCGACGCTCCTCGCCGAATGGCTGGCGATCGCTGCGGCCGATGGATCGGTCACGGCGTGGCTCTCGCTCGATCCCGGCGACAACCACCCCGTCATGTTCTGGACCCACCTGATCGCCGCGCTGCAGACGGCAGCGCCCGGGGTCGGGGCGAGCGCGAGCTCGCTCCTGGGGTCACCCGACCCGCCCATCGAAGCCGCCCTGGCTTCCCTGCTCAACGAGCTCAACTCGGTGCCGAACGACATCGTGCTGGTGCTCGACGACTACCACACGATCGACGAGCAGCAGATCCAGGCCGGCATGACGTATGTGCTCGAGCACCTGCCGGACCAGGTCCACCTGGCGATCGCCACCCGCGTCGATCCGGCGCTGCCGTTGGCCCGCCTCCGGGCGCGCGGTGAGCTTGCCGAGATCCGTGCCGTCGATCTCCGTTTCACGCCCGACGAGGCCGCAGCGTATTTCAACGGGGTGATGAACCTGGGGCTGACCGCGCGCGATGTCGCAGCGTTGGAGGGTCGGACCGAAGGCTGGATCGCCGCCCTCCAGCTGGCGGGACTCTCGATGCAGGGGCGAGACGACATCACCGGTTTCATCACCGGTTTCGCCGGCGACGATCGCTACATCGTCGATTACCTCGTCGAAGAGGTCCTGCAACGTGAACCCGAGGATGTCCGGAGCTTCCTGCTGCAGACGTCGATCCTGGCCCGCATGAGCGGTCCGTTGTGCGATGCCGTCACCGGTCGGGACGGTGGCAAGGCCATGCTGGAGGTCCTCGATCGACGGAACCTGTTCCTGATCCCGCTCGACGACCGCCGACGTTGGTATCGGTACCACCACCTGTTTGCCGATGTCCTGCAGGCGCACCTGCTGGACGAGCTGCCCGATCTCGCGGCCGACCTGCATCGGCGGGCGACCGAGTGGTTCGAGCAGAACGGCGAACGCTCCGAGGCGATTCGCCACGCGATGGCGGGCAAGGACTTCGCGCGAGCGGCGGACCTGGTCGAGCTCGCGATGCCGGCGACGGGCCGGGACCGGCAGGAGGCGACGCTCCGTCGGTGGCTGGAGGCGCTCCCCGACGAGCTGATCCGGGCCAGGCCCGTCCTGAGCAACGGGTACGCCGGGTCGATCCTCGTCAGGGGCGAGACCGACGGCGTCGAAGCGCGTCTGCGGGACGCCGAGGGCTGGCTGGACGGCGCGGCCGAGGCCCCGGACGAGGTGGGCGTTCGCCCTGCTTCGATGGTCGTCGCGGACGAGGATGCGTTCCGGAGGCTTCCGGGCATGATCGCCATCCACCGGGCCGGACAGGCCCGACTCCTCGGCGACGTCGCCGGCACCATCGCCCATGCCCGCCGGGCTCTCGACCTCTTCGACGACGACGACCAGCTTGGCCAGGGAGGGGCGTCGGCACTCCTCGGCCTCGCCTACTGGACGAGCGCGGATCTCGAGGCGGCGTCCGGCTTGTATGCCGGTGCCATGCCCCGATTCGAGAAGGCCGGGCATCTCTCCGACGCGATCGGGCTCGCCCTCGCCCTGGCCGACATGCGGATCGCGCAAGGCCGTCTCCGCGAGGCGATGAGCACCTACGAGCGGGGACTCGAGCTTGCGACCGGTCAAGGCGCGCTCGCGCTGCGAGGAGCAGCGGACATGCACGTGGGCATCAGCGAGATCCTCCGCGAACGGGATGACCTGATGGGTGCCGCGCAGCATCTCCACCAGGCCAGGGACCTTGGCGACGAGAACGGCCTGCCGCAGAACCCCTACCGCTCGCGGGTTGCGGCCGCCCGGATCCGGCAGGCCGAAGGGGATCTCGACGGGTCGCTCCAGCTCCTTGATGAGGCCGAGCGCCTGTATGCCAACGACTTCTCTCCCGATGTGCGCCCGGTCGCTGCCCTGAAGGCGCGCGCGCGAATCGCGCAGGGGAAGCTGTCGGAGGCGTCGGCCTGGGCAGGTGACCGGGGCCTGTCGTCCGCCGACGACCTGAGCTACGTCCGCGAGTTCGAGTACGTCACCCTGGCCCGGCTGCTCCTTGCGCAGGGATCGCGCGACCGCTCCGACCAGCTCGTGGCTGAGGCGACCGATCTCCTGGAGCGTCTGCTGGTGGCCGCGGAGAGCGGCGGGAGGACGGGAACCGTCATCGAGATCCTGGTGGTGCTGGCGCTCGCCCGGCATGCCCGCGACGACGTGACCGGTGCGCTTGCGTCGCTGGGGCGCGCGGTGGCGCTGGCTGAGCCTGAGGGCTACGTCCGCATCGTCGTCGACGAAGGGCGGCCGATCGCGGCGTTGCTGAAGCTCGCGGCGAAGCAGCCGACCACTCCGACCTATGTGCGCCGGCTGCTGGCCGCTGCCGTGCCGGCGGATGGACGAACGCCCATCGAACAGTCGCTGATCGAGCCGCTGAGCGAACGGGAGCTCGAGGTCTTGCGTCTCCTGGACAGCGACCTCGACGGCCCGGACGTGGCGCGCGAGCTCACGCTGTCCCTGGCCACGGTGCGGACGCATACCAGGAACATCTACGCCAAGCTCGGCGTGAACAACCGGAGGGCAGCCGTCCGCCGTGCCGACGAGCTCGGCCTGCTCTCGCGCACCCGAGACCGCCGACCAAGCGTGTAGTCCTGCGCGACGCCGCCCCGACCGCGGCCGCAGAACCCGCCGGCGATTCCATCAGCTCGCTCATCACGTGTGGTGATGCGCGCTCATCACATCCGCCTCCACGGTGTTCCCAGTGAGTCAGGTCGGTGTTGCCGGCCGGAGCTCCAGTGGCAACACGTACGAGGAGCGGAATGACCGATCAACGGACCCCGACACCCGATCGCCCCGAGGCCGGGCGCTATGAGATCCGGCTCACGGGGCACCTCGACGCGCATTGGACCACCTGGTTCGACGGATTGAGCGTGAGCCGTGAGGTCGACGGAACCACCGTCATCAGCGGCCCGATCGCCGATCAATCGGCACTCCACGGCGTGCTCCAACGAGTGCGCGACCTCGGCCTGCCGCTGGTCTCGGTCATTCGCATGAAGCCCGACCAGCCCGAAACGACCGGCATCAACCCCGGCTAGAACCCGATCACGAAGGAGATCAGCACGATGATCACGACACGCATCCAGACGATGACCCGCCTGTTCATGGCCACCGTCTCGCTCGCCGCGGTGGCAGTTGCTCTCGTTGCTGCTCCGGCCGCGGGCGCAGCAGGCCTCCGGAACTGCGTCGACGTGACCGGACCGCAGTCCGGCCGCGCCGGCTGCTACGAGGACGTCTGGGCGAACGGTGCCCAGTACCGCATGACGTTCTCGAACACCCGCTTCACCGGCGCGACCCCGAAGGCACTTGACCCCTTCTACGTGATCGCACCGCAGACGGACAGGCCGCAGGGCGCGCCGCCCAACACGTTCGCGCACGACCACGTCGTCCGCAACGTGCCGCACCAGAACCACGGTGAGTACAGCGTCAAGATGCAGGGGTTCTTCGTCCTGTGCAGCGGCCAGGGCATCGTCAGCGGCGCCTGCGTGCCGTCCTGGACGTCCATCGGTGGTCCCGATCCACTTCCGTTCGCGAAGACCGTCGACGGACAGCCACTGACGTCCACCGACGCAATCGAGGCCGCCGCGGCCACAGGCAACCTCGCGCTGATCAACCTCGGCCCCGGGGCCGTGATCATCGGGGCCGTCACCGGCAGCAACTGACCGATCCGTGCACCAGGTGCGGGCGACCTGATGGTTGCCCGCGCAATCCCACACCACTGAATCCCCGAAAGGAACCCGACATGACAAACATCCAGCGGACCACGACGGCGAAGCGAACCCCGATGGACGCGTCTCGAAAGGTCGCGCTCGCCGTAGGCGTCCTGTTCATCCTCACCTTCGTCACCTCGATTGCCGGGGTCTTCGCCTACGGGCCCGTCCTGAGCGATCCTTCCTACATCACCGGCGCCGGCCCCGACACGCGCGTGTTCGTGGGCGCGTTCCTCGAGCTCATGCTCATCCTGACCAACATCGGCTGCGCCACCGTGCTGTTCCCGCTCCTCAAGCGGCAGAACGAAGGCCTCGCGCTGGGCTACGTCGCCGCCCGGATCGTCGAGTGCACCTTCATCCTCGTCGGCATCCTCAGCGTGCTTGCCATCGTGACGCTGCGCCAGACGGCGACGGCCGCGGATGCGGGCTCGATCCTCACCATCGGCAAGGCGCTCCACGCGATCCACGATTGGACCTTCCTGTTCGGCCCCGGCTTCACGGACGGCATCGGGACCGGACTGATCCTCGGCTGGCTGATGTACCGGTCGGGCCTGGTGTCGCGACGCATGGCGCTCTTCGGCGTCGTGGGTGGTCCGCTCCTCGCCGCTTCCGGGATCGCCGTGCTCCTCGGTGTCATCCCGCAGGGCTCCGCGGCGCAGGGCATCGCGACGATCCCGGAGATCGTCTGGGAGATGTTCCTGGGCCTGTGGCTCACGTTCAAGGGGTTCAAGGCCACCGCTCCGGCCGCCGTTGCCTTCGACTCGGACGCTGCCGAGCAGTCGGCGACGGCCGCCGCCGGGCCGATCGGTGTCGCGACGAAGGCGGGCGCGGCATGACCGCCGTGCGCGAGCAGGCGCCGCGGACCATGCCGCGGTTCGTCCTTCGCATCTTCTGGATGCTCCACCGCGGCATCGACCGGCTCACCGGGGGCAGATTCGGCCTCTCGCGGCCGGAGGCCGGCAGGAAGTTCGGGATGCTTCGGCTCGCCACGGTGGGTCGGCGCTCCGGCCAGCCGCGGATCGCGATCGTCGGCTACTACGAGGACGGCCCGAACCTCGTCACGCTCGCGATGAACGGATGGGGTCGTTCGGAGCCCGCATGGTGGCTCAACCTCCAGGCCCGGCCCGACACCACTGTCGGGCTGGCCGATGGGCCGCGGGCCGTCCGGGCCCGCGCGGCGACCGGCGCCGAGCGTGAGCTCCTGTGGGCCCGGTTCGCCGACTTCCCCGGCTGGGGTGCCGACATCGACGCCCTCGCTGCGCGGCGCCCGGACGAGACCACCGTGGTCGTGTTCGAGCCGCGCGACGACGCGAGGATCGTGGCATGACGGCCACCATCGTCGCTCGGCCCCGGCGACCTGCAATCCGGCATGGCTGGCTCGTGCCGGGGCTGGCCCTCGCGGTCTACGCCAACACACTGGCCGCGGACCACGGCCTGGGCCTCGTCCCGGTCCTGCTGTTCGGGATCGCTCCCCACCTGACGGTCCTGGTGGGGTTCGGCCAGCCGCATGCGCGGGGGCAGCTGGCTCCCCGCGCCGTACCGCTCTTCGACACGATGCATCACCCTGCTGTACCGCTCGCGGTGCTGGGACTCGCCGCGGCGGGCGTCCTGCCGCCGTTCTGGTTCGTCGCCGCGCTCGCGTGGCTCGGGCACATCGCGGTCGACCGGGGCTTGGGGGACGGGCTGCGAACCGCGGATGGATGGCAGCGTCGCTGAGGGACGCCGCGCCTGGATCTCGCGACTGCCTGCGCGGGCTGGCCAACGAGAACCGTGTTCGACACGGCTCGCCGTGAGCCGGGGCGTCGCGATCCCGGGCCGCGGCCATTCCGAATAGATCAGGCCGGCGTCGACGGGGTCACTGAAACCTTCAGTTGCGGCCTGTAGGATAGGCCGGGCTCGCGCCGTGCGATCCACCGAACCGCGGACGCGTCGTGCGCTTCGCGACGACGCTCCGGCGGCGACATGACCTGGAGACGCGACGACATGGCTGAGACGGAGAGCGGCAAACGCGTGACGCTCGCCGACGTCGCCGCCGCGGCCGGCGTCTCGCCCGCGGCCGTGTCGCTCGCCGTCCGCGGCGAACCGGGCGTGAGCGAGGAGACGCGCCGGCGGATCGTCGAGACGGCTCGCAGGCTGGGCTACCGGACGGTCAACCGCTGGGGCAGCCGGCGCTCGCGCCAGACGACGATCGGCCTGGTCATCAAGGCGCCCCAGGGCGATGCGCCCAAGGCGAACCGCTTCTACGCCCCGGTCATGGCCGGGATCGAGGAGAGTTGTCGTCTGCGCAGCGTCGACCTCCTCCTCGCGACGATGCCGGTGGACGCGGACTACCACCCGATCGAGGTGCCCCGGCTCGTCGCGGAGCGAGCCACGGACGGCCTCATCGTCGTCGGCGCGCACCTCAGCCGGGGCACGACCGAACTGCTCGAGGACGGCCCGCCCGTCCTCCTCGTCGATGCCTATGCGGAAGATGCCGCGTTCGATTCCGTGGTCAGCGACGACGTCGGCGGCGCCCGAGCGGCGGTCGAGCACCTGATCGCCAAGGGCCACCGCGCCATCGCCATCGTCGGCAGCCATCCGGGCTCGTTCCCGAGCATCCTCCAGCGCCGTCGTGGGTACGAGCAGGCGATGACCGAGGCCGGGCTCCAGCCCCATTTCGCCGACGGACCGCACGTCCCACCCGAGGTCGGCGCCGCGGCCGGCCTCGACTACGTCTGTGCGCATCCGGAGATCACGGCGGTCTTCTGCTGCAACGACGACGTCGCCGTCGCCTTCAGCCAGTCGGCCCAGCGAACCGGAATCGTCGTGCCCGACGCGATGTCCGTCGTCGGTTACGACGATATCGACCTGGCGGCGTTCGTCACGCCGCGCCTCACCACGATGGCCGTCGACAAGATCGGGATGGGCCACCTGGCGGTGACCCTGCTGCTCCACCGGCTGGAGCTCGGGAGCGCGGCGGTGACCCAGACCCTGATCCGGCCGCGCCTCGTCGAGCGTGAATCCGTCGCGACCCGGCTGCCGAGCTCCTAGCGGATCGAGGCGAGGATCTCCGAGAGGTAGCCGTGGGCGATGCAGACCACCGTGTCGGCCGCGCCGTAGTAGATCGTGATCCGCTCGCCGTCCGAGTCGAGCACGGCGGCGCAGGGGAAGACGACGTTCGGGACGTCGCCCACCTGCTCGTACGACACCTGCGGCGACAGGAGGTAGTCGCGGCCGCGCGCGATGACCTGCCACGGCCGCTCGAGGTCGAGGAGCGCGGCTCCCATCGAGTAGACGAAGCCGTTGGCCGACGTCAGCACGCCGTGGTAGATCAGCAGCCAACCTTCGCTGGTCTCGATGGGCGTCGGGCCGGCGCCGATCTTGGTCGACTGCCAGGTCCACGGCTCCGGGGCCAGGACATGGCGATGGCGGCCCCAGTGCACCAGATCGGGGCTCTCGGACACGAAGATGTCGCCGAACGGCGTGTGCCCGTTGTCGCTCGGCCGACTCAGCATCGCGTACTTGGCGCCGACCCGGCGAGGGAAGAGGACGCCGTTACGGTTGAACGGCAGGAACGCGTTGTCGAGCTGATGGAAGGTCTCGAAGTCGTGGGTGTAGCCGATCCCGATCGTCGGGCCGTGGTAGCCGCTGCACCACGTGACGTAGTAGCGGTCCTCCAGCCAGGTGACACGCGGGTCGTAGGCATGCTCGAAGGCCGCCTGGATCTCGGCGACGCGGCCGTCGGCGGCGTGGAACCGGATCGGCTCGGGCTCGATGTCCCAGTCGATTCCGTCGCGGCTGCGTCCGGCATGCAGGTTCATCTCGCGTGAACGATCGTCGACTCGGAAGATGCCGGCGAAGCCGCCGCCGTGGGGGACGACCGCCGAGTTGAAGATGCTGTTCGAGCGGGGCAGGTGGTCGCGCCGGATGATCGGGTTGCGGCTGGACCGCCACAGGACGCCGTTCTCTGCGGCCGGCCGATCCTCCCACGGGATCGGTGCCCTGGCGGCGGCCCCGGGGAGGGACGTTCGCGGAGCGAGCTGGGGGGTCAGGACGCCGTCCGTCGCTGCGGCGTCGTCCATGTCGAGCGGGGCCGGCCTGTCGTCGGCCGTGACGGCGGTTCCAGGCGTGGACGGCTGGGACTCGGGCATGTCGTCTCCCATTCCTGGCGGGATCCGGCCGCAGTATAGCAGGCGAACACTCAAGAAGACTCAAGAGTTGAGTCAATATTCTACTGATACCACTTGACACCAACATGCCGCCGGACGTAGCGTGGGCCGCGCTTCCCGGAGGAGATCGGTAGCCATGCCCGTTCCGGCATGTGCCTTGGAGCCTGTCAGTCGAGCTGACCGAGGAGGAGCCCGCGACCCGACCTGCCGTGACTCATGGGGCGGTACGGCGAGCGATATCGCCTACCCGTCACGTGCGGCCATGCACCGCCGCATGCCCCCCTCGACCCCGCCATTGGGAGATCGGTATGGGAAAGCGAATCTCGGCGATCCTGGCAACGTTGTTGTTCGTGTCCGTGGCGGCCTGCTCGGGCAGCGCCACACCCAGCCCCAGCGCCAGCTCCGTCGCCTCGGCCCCCGTGACCGGCTCGGCCCAGCCCGCGTCGGTGGCGCCATCGGTGGCGACGGTGTCCGGTGAGATCACCGTCCTCACGAACCGCACCGACATCGTCGACAGCGTGTTCACGGCCAAGTACCTGCCGCTCTTCAACGCCAAGTATCCGGGCGTCAAGGTCAAGTTCGAGGCCCTCACCGACTACGAGGGCGAGACGAAGACCCGGATGAACACGACCGAGTACGGCGATGTGCTCCTGATCCCGAACGCGATCACGCCGGACAAGCTCGCCGAGTTCTTCGAGCCGCTCGGGACCCTTGACGAGCTCAGCCAGAAGTACAACTTCACGACCGAGCAGTTGTCCAATGGCAAGGTCTACGGTCTCGCGGTGACCGGCAACGCCAATGGTTTCGTCTACAACAAGAAGGTCTGGGATGCGGCCGGGGTGACGTCGCTGCCCAAGACGCCGGACGAGTTCCTCGCCGATCTCAAGCTCATCAAGGACAAGGAGTCCAGCGTCACGCCGTACTACACGAACTACAAGGACGGCTGGCCCCTGACCCAGTGGCAATCGAACCGGGGCCAGATCACCAACGACCCGAACTACGCCAACGGAACCCTCGTCCACGCCGACGCGCCCTGGGCTGCGGGCACCGACGAGAACGTCATCTACAGCCTGCTCTACAACATCGTGAAGCAGGGCCTCAGCGAGAAGGATCCGACGACCACGGCGTGGGAGCCGTCGAAGGCTCTCCTCGGTGGCGGCAAGGTCGCGACGATGCAGCTCGGGTCGTGGGCGATCGTCCAGATGCAGGAAGCCGCCGTGAAGGCCGGCGGGTCGGCCGATGACATCCACTACCTGCCGTTCCCGAACCAGGTCGGCGGCAAGTTCATCTCGAACATCGGCGGCGACTACAAGATCGGGATCAACGTCCATTCCCAGAACAAGGAAGCCGCCCGGGCGTGGATCGACTGGTTCGAGAACGAGTCGAACTTCGCTTTCGACCAGGGCGGTGTCTCGCCGGTGAAGGGTGGCAAGAATCCGCCCCAGCTCAGTGATTTCGACGGCGTCGGCGTCGCCTACATCGAGCAGGCTCCCGCCGCGGCCGGCGAGGAGGGTCTGCTCGGCAAGATCCAGGACCAGTCGGAGATCCAGCTCTTCGACCAGGCATGGCCTCAGCGCATCGTCGACGCAGCTCGAGGTGCGACCAACGAAGGCCTTGATGCGATCTTCGCCGACCTCAACGGGAAGTGGAAGGCTGCCCGGGCGACCCTCTCGATCAAATAGCGCGGAAACCGACCATCACGCCTGATATCGACCCGGGTCGATCGGACCGCCCAGCGGCGATCCGATCGACCCGCCACCACGCCCGCCACCGCATCATGCGGACATCCGTATTCGCCGCGGAGCACGACATGACGATCGGCCGAACCCGGTGACGACCGTCAACCTGACGAAGGCCACCGCCCGGACCTCGCGGGCCGCGACTCCCGGCCCAGGTCACCGCCGCCCGTGGACGCCGTTCCTGTTCCTGGTCGTGCCCGTCGGACTGCTCCTGCTGCTGACCTACCTCCCGCTCTTGTTCATGGTCCAGTTCAGCGTCTTCCGCTGGGACGGGTTCAGCAGCGACCGGACCTTCGTCGGGCCGCAGAACTACATCGACATCTTCACCCGGCCGGAGCTGTTCGGCGTCTTCTTCGTCAGCCTGTACTACTTCGCCGCCTCATTCGTCCAGATCGGCGTCGCCCTCTATCTCGCGACCCTTCTGAGCTTCAAGGTCCGGTTCAAGAACGTCTTCAAGGGGATCATCTTCTTCCCGTACCTCATCAACGGCGTCGCGATCGCCCTCATCTTCACGTACTTCTTTCGACCCGACGGCGTGCTCGATTCTCTTCTCGCGATTGGCGGGGTGAACGATCCGCCGCTGTGGCTCGGGGATCGGCGCCTCGTCAATATCTCGCTCGCCGGTGTCTCGGTCTGGCGCTACATGGGGCTGAATTTCGTCCTGTTCCTCGGTGCCATCCAGTCGATCCCGTCCGAGATGCTCGAGGCCGGCGAGATCGATGGGGCAAGCCGCTGGCAGCGGTTCCGGTACCTCATCGCCCCGGGGATCCGGCCGGTCATCGCCCTGTCGTTCATCCTGGCCATCTCGGGATCCCTGGCGGTGTTCGAGATCCCCTTCATCATGCTGTTCGGGGCCAACGGCAGCGCGACGTTCGTGATCCAGACGGTCCAGACGGCGTTCACATTCCACAAGTTCGGGCTCGCCGCGGCGATGGCCGCGGTGCTCCTGGGACTCGTGCTCCTCGTCACGTTGGTCCAGAGACGGCTTCTCCCCGACGATCCCGTGGAGCTCACCGTATGACCGAGCCGTCGACGCGTCTCCGGGTCTGGCTGGGCCGGACGATCACCTACGGCTCTCTCGGGCTGGCCTGTCTCGTGGCGTTGCTGCCCCTCGTCGTCCTGATGATGGCCTCGCTCAAGACGAGCAACGAGTTCGCGACGCAGGGCGTCCTCGATCCACCGGGAGACTGGTTCAACTTCAGCAATTTCGCGGCGTTCTTCGTCGAAGGCAACGTTGTTCAGGGCTTCCTGAACACGAGCTTCATCCTCGTGATCTCGGTGATCGGGACGGTGATCATCGGCTCGATGACCGCCTTCGCGCTCGATCGGTTCGAGTTCCGGCTCAAGCGGACCGTGGTCCTGCTCTTCCTGTTCGCGGCGCTCGTTCCCACCGTGACCGCCCAGGTGACCACGTTCCAGCTCGTGGCCAACATGCACCTCTACAACACGCGCTTCGCCCCGATCCTCTTGTTCATCGGGACCGACATCGTTTCGATCTACATCTTCATGCAGTTCATGCGGGGCATCCCGCGGTCGCTCGATGAGGTCGCGTTGCTCGATGGCGCGTCGCAATTCACGATCTATCGCAAGATCGTCCTTCCGCTGATGAAGCCGGCGATCGCGACCGTCGTGATCATCAAGGGCGTCGCGATCTACAACGAGTTCTACATCCCGTACCTGTACATGCCGTCGCGGGACCTTGGCGTCGTGGCCACCACGCTCTCGCGGTTCGCCGGCCCACAGTCGACCCGGTGGGAGGTCATCGCGGCCGGGGTCGTCATCACGATGATCCCGACCCTTGTCGCCTTCCTCGTCCTGCAGCGCTACATCTACAACGGCTTCACCCGCGGCGCGGCCAAGTAGTTCGCGGCGACGGCCGCCGCGGCCGCGGGCCGACGTTCGGTCAGGCCCGCAGGAGCTCCCCGAGCCAGCGCAACCTGGCCACGTCGTGGAAGCCCTGGCCGCCTTCGTGGTCGTTGAACGGGTACTCGTGGATCTCCTTCGGACCGCCGTAGGCGTTGTAGGCGGCGTAGACCGTGGACGGGGGACTGATCTCGTCCATCAGGCCGACCGAGAACAGCGCCGGCGCCGTGGCTCGTCGCCCGAGGATCGCGGCGTCGAAGTAGGAGAGCGTCGCCAGGGCCAGCTCGACGTGGTCGCGATGAGCCTTGAGGTAGCGGACGATCTCTCCGTACGGGTCGCTGTCGGCGAAGGTGATCGCGCGCGGGAAGTCGCACAGGAACGGAACGTCGGGCATCGCCGCGGCCACGTCGGGCACGAGGGCGGCGACGGCCAGGCTGATCCCACCGCCCTGGCTCCCACCGGTCACGGCAACCCGCCCGGGATCGACCGCGGGATGCATCCGGATCGCGTCGATCGCCCGGACGGCGTCGGTGAACACCCGCCGGAAGTAGTAGGTCCGCGGATCGAGGATGCCCTGGGTCATGAACCCCGGATGGAACGGGGCACCGCCCGCATCGGGGTCCGCGGTCTCGCCGACGGCCCACGCCGATCCCTGGCCGCGCGTATCCATGACGAGGTGGGCGTAGCCCGCCGCGGCCCACAGGATCCGTTCGTGGGCGAGCCCGCGACCGCCGCCGTAGCCGACGTACTCGACGACCCCCGGCAGGGGAGCATCATGACCGACCGGCAGGTGCAGCCAGGCGCGGACCGGCGACCCGCCGAAGCCCGCGTACGTGACGTCCAGGGTCGAGATCACCGCCAGGTGGTTGTCCATCGGCTCGAATGTCGCGCCCAGGTCGTGACCTCGCGCATCGGCCAGCGTGGTCGACCAGAACGCCTCGAGGTCGGACGGGACGGCGAGATCGGGCGCGTACGAGCGCAGCACGGCGATGGGCAGGTCGGACTGAGGCATCGGGGTTGGTTACTCCTGGCTGATGCGCGAGCTCAGCATCAGCTCGAGCAGGTCGACATCGACAGGGTAACCGTGGCGCATCTCGATCCGCGCCCCGGGACGGCCGTGGCCGACGATCCCGAACGGGCCCTCCAGGTTCCACATCGCCCAGCCCCAGCCGAACTCGCGGAACAGGCCGAACAGGTCGCGGAACCAGCGCATGGCATCGTCGTTCGGAGTCCGGTTGTAGCAACCGAGCTCACCGATGTGAACGCCGACCCCGGTTCGCTCGACGGCCCGCCACGGCTCGTAGAATGCTCGCAGCGCGGCGGGCCCCCAGGTGGTTCCCTCGAACTCGACGCCCGGGTAGCGGGGCGCATCGCCACCCTTCCAGCCGTCCCACCACTCGGCTCCCCAATGCGAGACCGGATAGGGCTGGTAGCCCCGGCCACCGTGGATGATCCCGAGGTCGGCCAGCTCCGGCATCGCGAGGTTGCCGCCGTCGAGCCCGTCGATGACGATCGGCCGGTCCGGATCGATGGCCCGGATCGCAGCGACAGTCCGACGGATCAGGGCGGCATGCCGGTCACGGGTGAAGCCATCCAGGCCGATCGCCGGCGGCTCATTGAGGAGATCGAAGCTCAGTGCCTCGGCGGCGGTGCCGAGGTAGCGCCGGGCAAAGCCCTCCCACAGGCCGACGAACCCATCCTGCGCCACGCGGTCGAGCCAGAGGTTGTCCCGCTCCAGGTCGTTCCGGGTGATGCAGTAACCGGGCGCGCGATGGAGGTTGAGCGACAGGTGGATCCCGCGCAACCGACACGCCACGAGGTGGTCGTCGAGGGTGGCGAACACCGACTCGTCGGGGTGGCCGTAGTCGAAGCCGGTCGTCCAGGTCCGGTAGTCGGTCGGCATCCGGACGAAGTTGAAGTCGAGCCCGGACAGGAAGTCCAGGGCCCGCTCGTCGGGCGGTAGCGGTCGACGCCCGCCGCCGACCAGCATCCATTGCATGTTGAAGCCATACCAGGCCATCCGCGATCGACCTCCGTGGCGCGGGGCGAGATGCTCCGGGCCTTCGGGCTGGGCATCCGTGTGGCGTCGAGCCCGGTCACTAACGCATCAAGTGACTATTCACTATCGGTTACTTGACGAACCGGGAGAGCGTACCTACCGTTCAGCCGTGGACGCAAGCCCGCGAGGCGTGCGCCGACACCGGTTGCCTTCCGGATCGCCCCGGTTCGGCGCCGGTCTGCGGCTCCGGGGCGGCGGGCCGCCATCTCCTCCGGCGGCTCCCCCCCGGCCCGCCGGTCGCCGGCGCCCAGAGTGATGGCTGATCGCTCCGTCGCGGCCGGTCCATCGGGCGGTGCTGCAGGCCCGCTCCGATCGCGACGAAGGCGGCCCTCAGCGTCCCCGGTCCGTCTCGGTCACGCGAGGTCCGCGCCGACAGTCCGGCTCAGGCCTCGCTGAACATCGTCCGCGGTGACGAAACGACCCTCGTCCGGTGGGACGAGGGTCGTCGATCAGCTTCGAGGGTGCGGGCCGGCGCAGGCCGGCAATCGGGTCGTCAGTCGACCCGCTCGAGGAGGATCATCGGGATGACCCGGTCGGTCTTCGCCGGGTACTCACCGAACGCCGGCAGCGCGGCGACGTGATCGTTCCAGAGGCGCTCGCGTTCCTCGCCGTCCGCGATCAGCGCCCGCACCGGCACCGTCTCGTTGGCGACCTCGATCGTGGCCGTCGGGTGAGCCTCGAGGTTGTGGAACCATGCCGGGTGGGTCGGCGCGCCTCCCTTCGAGCCGGCGATCGCCCAGCGATCACCGTCCGCGTGGTAGGTCACGATCGCCTGGCGCGGCTCGCCGGACTTCGCCCCGGTCGTCGTCAGGATCATCAGCGGCTGGCCGGCCATGGGTCCCGCCGACGCCCGGCCGCCGTGGGCTCGCATGTCGGCGATCAGGTTGCGGGTGAAGGCTTCGGGATCCCAGTCAGTCATGCGAGTGTCATCTCCCTGTCGTGAGCGTCGTCATTCCGTTGCATGCGCAACGATTGCACGGATCGCCGGATCGCGCCGACGCGGGCTCAGGTCCGCAGCTCGGCCGGGGTCAACGCGAGCTCGGCCAGGATCCCGTCGCGCTCGAGGGTGACCTCGATCGACCGACCGACCAGGTCGCCGACCAGCGAGCGCTGGAGATCGCCGACCCCCGCGATCGGGCGGCCGTCGAGCGACACGATGAGGTCGCCTGCCCGGACGCCGGCGGCGGCGGCCGGGCTTCCGTCGAGCAGCTGGACGACCTCGAGGCCTGCCGCGCGTCCGAGCCGATCGGCCAGGGCGGCCGGCAGCCGCCGCGTTCCGCCGACGATCCCGAGATAGGCCCGCCGGACGCGGCCGTCGCGCATGAGCGCGGCCAGGATCAGGCGGGTCGCGGCGTCGATCGGCACGGCCAGGCCGAGGCCCACGCCGGCGACGGCCGTGTTGATCCCGACCACGCGACCCCGGACGTCGGCCAACGCGCCGCCGGAGTTGCCCGGGTTCAGGGCGGCATCGGTCTGGATGACGTTCTCGACGAGGCGGCTGGCCTGGCCGTCGCGAGCCGCCAGGGAGCGGCCGAGGGCGCTGACGACGCCCGCGGTCACCGACCCGGCGAACCCCAGTGGATTGCCGATCGCGACCACGAGCTGCCCGACCCGGAGCCGCGCGGCATCACCGAACGGCGCGGCCGCGAGATCCGCACCGGAGGATCGAACGACCGCGAGGTCGGAGAGCGGATCGCGGCCGACGACCTCGAACGAGAGCTCGTCGCCGTCGACGAATGTGGCGGTTCCCCGTTCCGCGCCGGCGACGACGTGGGCGTTGGTGACGAGGAACCCGTCCGCAGTGAACGCGACGGCCGAACCGCTGCCGCCGCCCCAGCCGCCATTCCGGCGGTCGACCCGCAGGCTCGCGACCGACGGGATGAGGCGCGCCGCCGCGGTGCTGACCGCCGAGCTGTAGGCGTCGAGCGCCTCGTCCTCGATCGCCGCGGTCAGGGCGTCGTCGGCCGCGGCGGCGGCCGCGGCGTCGTCCGGCTCGAGTTCACGCAGGGCGACCATGCCGATCAGGCCTCGCCCGACGCGTCGGTCGTGCCGCCGACGCTGACCGTCCGCTCCTCGTCGCCGCGAACGATCTTCAGAGCAATCGGCATTCCTGCCTCGGCGAGGATCGCCGGCAGGCTGTCGACGTCCGTCAGCGGCTTGCCGGCCGCCTCGACGAGCAGGTCGCCCTCGCGGATCCCGGCGCGATCGGCGGGGCTGCCTTCCTCGACGCCGCGCACGAGCAGGCCGTCCCGTTCGGCAAGACCGACCGAGCGCCGCAGCCGCTGGGCGACGACCGAAGGAGCCACCGCGATGCCGAGCCGCGGTCGGCTGACCGACTCGCCCCGCGACAGGGCGTCGACCCGCACGCGGAATGCGGCGTCGGCGGGACGGGCCAGATAGAAGCCCTCGCCGATGCGGTTGGTGTTGAGCGCGACGAGGCGGCCGCTGCCGTCGACGAGCGGGCCACCGGACGAACCCGATGCGAGAGGCGCGGTGTGCTCGAGGCTGCCGCCGATGCGGCTCCCACCCGGGCCGCGGAACGTCTGCTCGATCGCGGAGATCGTGCCGGCCGTGACGCGCGCCGCGCCGGCGCCGGTCGACGCGAGACCGAACACGACATCTCCGATCGTGGTTTCGACATCGGACCAGGCGAGGGTCGTCGCCCCGGTCGTGTCGACCTCGATGACCGCGAGATCACCGTCGGGATCGACGCCGCGGACGGTGCCGCGCTCGGACCGTCCGTTGCGGAAGGTGACGGTGACTTCGTCGCCGCGAAGGTTGTGGGCGTTGGTCAGGACCCGGCCGTCGCCGATGACGACGCCGCTGCCGCGGTTTCGCTGGCCGATCCCGACAACGGCCGGGCCGGCCGACTCGTGGACGCTGCGGATCGCACTGGAAAGATCGTCGAGGATGGACATCGGGGTCGCTTCTCCGGTTCGCGGGTGGTGGGGCCGAGCGCCGGACGTGGCCGGCGGCGTTCTTGCCGTCCGGTCCAGTCCGTAGTCGGTTGCAATTCGCAACATACAACGGCGTCGTCGCCGGTGCAAGTCCCACGGTAGGATGGCCGGCGTGACCGAGCCCGCCACGGCCCCTCCTTCCCCGACGGCCCTCGAATCCGCCCTCGATCGGGTCGGCGACCGTTGGTCCCTGCTCATCGTCGACGCCCTCCTCGACGGTCCGCGGCGCTTCGGGGAGCTGCGAGACGCCCTGCCGGGCATCGCCCCGAACATCCTCACCGATCGGCTCCGCCGCCTCGAGCGGGAGCGGATTCTCGGATCGACGCCCTACAGCACGCGGCCGCCACGGATGGAATACCGCCTCACCGGGGATGGCCGCGATCTGGCGTCCGCCCTGCGCCTCCTCGCCGACTGGGGCAGCCGGCGAACGGGCGGTGAGCCGCTCCGCCACGACCGCTGTGGAACGGCGATCGAGGCGCGCTGGTTCTGCCCGACCTGCGCCGTCGCGGTGGGCGACGCGGAGATCAGCGGGGCCGAGGAGACGCGCCTGGTCTGAGCCCCGGACCTGGCGGGGCCTACGTCGGCCGGCCGGTCAGGCCGGAGCGTCCTGGGCGCCTACCCCGTCCGATGAGCAGGACGCCGGTCACCCGCGAGTAGTGCGAGTAGTACGTCGTGCGGTGGAGGACCTTGCCGTCCTGGTACGTCACGGTCCGCCCGACGTCGATCCCCAACTCCGGGCCGTTTCGCCGGGCGTGTGGGGGTGAGGTTCGCGGCCCTGCTGCCACTCGGCGGGATCAAGGCCGTGGTGACGGGCTGCTGCCACGCACTCGCCGCCGCCAAGATGTCTGCTCCTCGCCAGACTAGGC
>DATAIW010000436.1:0-2476 GCA_036262455.1 Candidatus Limnocylindrales bacterium
CTGGCGGGGAGCATGCATCCTGGGCGGTTGCGCCGGATCGGGCGACGGCCGTCCGTTCCTTCCAGACATCTCGCAGTGACAGCGCGCCGGGGGCCGACCCGGGTTGAGCGGTTCCCGCTCCGCGAACGGCTACACTTGGAGCGTGAATGAGTTGACCGAGAGCGCCGTTGCGGCACGCGTCCCATTCCTCATCGACGAGCGCCTCCAGGTCCTCGCTCGCCGCGCGCCGGTGACCGTCGCCCCGAACACCAGCCTTGCCGACTGCCTCGCGGCAATCCATCGCAGCGGAACCGGCGATTCAGTGTTCGTCGTCGATGCCGACGGACGCCTGGCCGGGGTCCTCACCGAACGCGACATCTTCAGCCGCCTCGTGGGTGGAGATGTGGCTCCGATCGACCTCGATCAGCCGGTCGAGACGCTGATGACGACGAAGCCGCACCACCTCCACCTTGATGAGACCGTTCGCGATGCGATCGAACTGATGCAGACCGGCCGCTATCGGAACGTGCCGCTGCTCGACGACGACGACGTCCTCCAGGGCGTGATCCGGCCGCAGGACATCCTCAAATACCTCGCCGAGGCCTTCCCGGAGGAGCTCCTCAACCTGCCTCCGCGTCCGCACCAGACCATGGAACGAGCCGAGGGGGGCTGACGACCACGTGACGACCATCCGCGAGACCGAGCCGCAGACGCAGGAGCTCGATCGCGTCACGATCCGCTTCGCCGGCGACTCCGGCGACGGCATGCAGCTCACCGGCACCCAGTTCACCCGGAACGCCGCGGTGTACGGCAACGACATCAGCACGCTGCCCGACTACCCCGCCGAGATCCGGGCCCCCGCCGGCTCGCTGCCGGGCGTGTCGGGGTTCCAGATCAGCTTCAGCTCGAGCGAGATCCACACGCCCGGCGACCAGCCCGACGTCCTCGTGGCGATGAACCCGGCGGCGCTCAAGACCAACCTCGTCGACCTGCCGGCCGGCGGAGCCCTGATCGTCAACAGCGATGCGTTCACTGCGGCCAACCTGACGAAGGCAGGCTACGCGGCGAACCCGCTCCAGGACGGCTCCCTCAAGCAGTACGCCCTGTTCGAGATCCCGATCTCGACGCTCAACGAGCTCTCGCTCGACGGCCTCGACCTGACGTCGAAGCAGAAGGACCTGACGAAGAACTTCTTCGCCCTCGGGATCATGTTCTGGCTCTATGGCCGGGACTATGACGGCACGGTCCGCTGGATCGACGAGAAGTTCGGGAAGCGCCCGATCATCGCCGAGGCGAACACGCGGGCCGTCAAGGCCGGCTACGCCTTCGGCGAGACGACGGAGATCTTCCACACCCACTATCGCGTCGCCCCGGCCCACCTCGCCCCCGGTACGTATCGGAACATCACCGGCAACGAGGCGACGGCACTCGGGATGCTCGCGGCCTCGAAGCTGGCGAAGCGGCCGCTGTTCTACGGCTCGTACCCGATCACGCCGGCCTCGGACATCCTCCACCAGCTTTCGGGCTACAAGAACTTCGGGGTCAAGACATTCCAGGCCGAAGACGAGATCGCGGCGATCGGCGCCTCGATCGGCGCGTCGTACGGCGGGGCGATGGGCCTGACCGCATCGTCCGGGCCGGGCATCGCCCTGAAGTCCGAGGCCATGGGTCTCGCGGTCATGGTCGAGCTGCCCCTCGTCGTCGTCGACGTCCAGCGGGCCGGCCCCTCGACCGGCATGCCGACCAAGAACGAGCAGTCGGACCTGCTCCAGGTGATGTTCGGTCGGAACGGCGACTCGCCGCTGCCGGTCGTCGCGCCGGCGACGCCGGGGGATTGCTTCGACATGGCGATCGAGGCCTGGCGCATCGCCCTCAAGTACGTCACCCCGGTCGTCTACCTGTCCGACGCGTTCCTGGCCAACGGCGCCGAGCCGTGGAAGATCCCGGACATCGCGACCCTGCCGGACATCTCGGTCGCGAACTGGACCGAGCGCGAGGGCTTCCACCCGTACGAACGCGACCCGAACACCCTTGCCCGGAAATGGGCCGTGCCGGGCACGCCCGGTCTGGAGCATCGGATCGGCGGCCTGGAGAAGGCCGACATCACCGGCAACGTCAGCTACGACCCGGACAACCATCACCGGATGCAGCTTCTCCGCCAGGCAAAGGTCGCCCGGATGGCGGATGACATCGCGCCCCTCGAGGTCTTCGGGCCGGAGCGCGGCGATCTCCTGATCCTCGGCTGGGGCTCGACCTACGGCGCGATCCGGAGCGCCGTCGAGCGGATGCACGGCCAGGGCCGGGGCAACGTCGCCCATGCCCACCTTCGCCATCTCAACCCGTTCCCGGCCAACACCGAGAAGGTCCTCCGCAGCTATCGCCGGGTCCTGATCCCGGAGGTCAACCTCGGCCAGCTGCTCATGCTGATCCGGAGCCAGTTCCTCATCGACGCCGAGGGCTACGACCGGGTCCGCGGCAAGCCGTTCACGATCGCCGA
>DATAIW010000437.1:0-4571 GCA_036262455.1 Candidatus Limnocylindrales bacterium
TCGTCGCGGGTCGAGGCCCGGGTCTCGAGCGGGCGGTCGTTTCGTCGTTCGAGCCGGCCGCGCTCGAGCGGATCGCCGGACTCGCCCCGCTCTGGCCGCGCTGGCTCAACGCGACCGACGCAGGGTCCCCCTTGAGCTCGACGTCGAGGAATGCGCTTCGCGAGATCGTGGTGAGGACCGCCTCGAGGGTCGGCACCCCGAGCAGCTCGAGCTCATCGGGTGTCATCTCGTCGATCCGTCGATCGACGCCGTGGACACGTGTCAGCGTGTCATCGTGGTAGCACACGGCCACGCCGCCGCGGGCCGCCCGGACGTCGAACTCGAGACCGTCGCAGCCCCGGACCGCGAGCGCGGCGAGGAATGCGGGCAGCGTGTTCTCGACGTTGCCGCGCCAGTCGCCGCGATGGGCGAGCCGCAGGGCGCGACCGGGCGCGACCCCGGATCCGGCGACGGAGGCGGCCATCCTCAACCGACGGTCAGGCGCGCCGCGAGCCCGAGATGATCGGACGGATAGAGCCCCGGGTCCCCGACGGCCGGGCGATCGAACACGAGGCGGCAGGATTCGACCGCGATCGCGCCGTGGATCCAGATGTAGTCGAGGCAGCCGGGCGGCCCGTCGGCGTCGATCGCCGGCGCCGCCAGCCCGGACGGCCAGGTGACGTCGGGCTCGGCCCGGTTCGCCTCGAAGTACGCCGAGCGGTACCCGGCGGTCCGCATCCGGGTGTACGTCGCCTCGACCGGCTCCGCGTTGAAGTCGCCGACGACCACGATCCCATCCGCCGGGGGCGCAGCAGCGATCCAGTCGACCAGGATCCGGGCCTGCTCGTCTCGCTCCGCCTCGTCGGCCGTGACGTGGTGGAGGTGCGCCACGACGACGCTCACGCTCGCGCCGCCGGCGAGGACGAGATGCGCCCGGATCGCCGACCGGGTCAGTCCGAGGTCGAGTCGCTCGGCGTCCGCTGCGACCAGCGGCTCCTTCACGAGCAGCGCGTTGCCGTACTCCGGGCGACCGGCCCAGCCACGGGTCGATTCGTAGCGGCCCACCCCGGCCGATCCGATCAGGCGGTCCTGCTGGAGGACGTAGACGACCTCCTGGAGCCCGACGACATCGGGCTGGAGGGCGGCCATGTCGGCCAGGATCAGCGGCATGCGCTCATCCCAGCGATCGGCCAGGTTGCGGATGTTGAGCGTCGCGATATGCAGGCGGTCCATGGCACCAAGTGTGACCGTTCCGCCGGGCCGAGTGAAGCCTCGGTTTCGATCCATGGCGAGTCGTGGCGCCGAATGTTCGGTCGGGTCGCGGCGCGCTCAGCCTTCGCCGACCGCGCCCGAACCGGGCGCTGGCGCCGCGGGCAGGATCACCGTGAACGTCGACCCCCGGCCCTCCTGGGATTCGACCTGGATGCGCCCGCCGTGCTGCTCGACGACATGACGGGCAATGGCGAGTCCGAGGCCGGTCCCACCGCCGCGGACCCGGACCCGATCGACCTTGTAGAAGCGCTCGAAGATCCGCACCCGGTCGGCCGCCGAGATCCCGACGCCGTGATCCTCGACCGAGAGGAGAACCTCCCCGTCGGCCGCCCGGACCGTCACGCGGACCTCGGCTGCGGCCTGCTCGGGGGCCGGGACAGCGATCCCGGCCGGGTCAGCGATCCCGGCCGGCTCGCCGCCCGGACCGACCGCGGCGGTGGCGGCCCACAGGGAGCCCGGCGTCTCGCCGAGGCGATCCTCCGCCCGCCCGAACTTCAGGGCGTTGTGGACGAGGTTCACGACGACCTGCCCGAGCCGGGCCTCGTCGCCACGGATCGGCGGAACCCGTGGCGGAACGTCGACGACGAGGCGCAGCCCCTGGCGTTCGGCGAAGAGCCGGAGCCGCTCCGATGCATCCGCGGCAATCCGGCCGAGATCGACGTCGTCGAGCAGCACCAGCGGCCCTCCGCCCTCGATCCGGGCGAGGTCGAGCAGCTCGTTGACCATCTGGACGAGATGACCGGTCTCGACCTCGATCTTGCCGATCCGGTCGCGCATCCGCGGCGGAACGCCGTCCCCGGCGGCCTCGGCATCGCGGGCCAGGGTCTCGGCCAGAAGGCTGACCGTCGAGAGCGGGGTCCGCAATTCGTGCGAGAGGTTGTCGACGAACTGGGTCCGGATCTGTTGCAGGCGACGCAGCTCGGACACGTCCTCGAGGACGACCCACACGCCGCCGATCGGTGAGCGGCGGGCCCGGATCGCGAGTGTCGGGCCGTCCACGCCGCTCAGCCGGAACTCGCCCGATGCCCCGTCACCGGCCCGGGCGGCGGCGATCAACTCCTCGACCCGCCCGTCGAGGAACGCCTCGAGAGCGGTCCGGCCACGGAGCGATCCGGTTGGCCGCTGGAGGAAGATGTGGGCCGCGGCGTTCGCCACCTCGACCGTGCCGCGCTCGTCGAGGCGGATGATCCCGACGCCCATCAGATCGGCCAGGTACGAGGCGTTGCGGGCCTGCTCCCCCAGCTCGAATTGGGTGGCGTCGAGCCGTTCTCGCAGGCGGCGGGCGAGGGCCGGCAGGTCCACGCCAGCGTCGACGACCTCAGAATCGAGAGGGCGCGCCGGGTCCGCGCCGGTCTCGCCGGGCCCGATCGTCGCGCCCGCCGGGTCGGTCGCTCGCGGGCTCGGGCGGGCGAGCGCGGCCCGCGTCTCGTTGAGCTCCTGCCCACGCCGGCGGGCGACCCAGCCCGCGAGCACGACCGCGCCCGTGAGCAGCGCGATCACCCCGACGACGAACCAATCCATCGTGCGAGCATGGCACACGCTCGCCCGGCGGCGCACCGCGGCGCGCAGCCCGACCGATTCAACCGGCGGACAACCGGACGCCCCGGGCGGATGCCCGGGGCGTCGTCGCGATCTGATCCCGGTCGTCGGGCGAACGAAGGTTGGCGTCAGCCCTTCGGCGTCAGCCAGACCCGGTAGTCGCGGATCGACTCTGGGGTCCCGTCCTTGGCGGACGGGTTGTACGCCCGGAGGATGCCGTACTGGCCCTTGCTGACCGTGTACGGGATCGTCGTGTCGAACGTCCCGGGGCAGCCGGTGCCGCAGGTCGCCATGACCTGGACGTCGGCGATGACCTTGCCGCTCGCATCGAGGATCGACATCCGGAACGTCGCCTCGAAGACGTTGGCGTTGCCGGTCACGTGGGCAGGGTTGCCGATCGCGGCGTTGAATGCCGGCCGGTCGACCCAGATGTCGGGCAGGAGCGCCACGTACGTCGCTCGGGTCACGGCATCGGCCAGTTGAACGCCCTCGATCTGGAAGATCACGGACTTCACGGTCGGGAACTGGGTCAGGGTGTAGGTCACCTGGGCCAATCGGGTCTGGACCGCGGCGCTGTCACCGCCGCCGACGAATTCGGCCGACAGGTTGACGGTGGCGACGCTCTTGTCGATCGCGAGGTCGAGGAGCTGGGTGCCGCCTGGGATCGCCGTCGTGATCGAGCGGCCGGTCTCGGCGGTCGTCGGCCCGGCGAGGAGCGCGCTGACGGCCGCGGTCGCGACCGCCTTCGTGGCGGGGATCGTGCGAAGCACGGCGACCGGGCCCTCACTGCCCGGCAGGCCGCTTAGCCAGAAGTAGGCCCGGACGATCGTCGTGCCCGACGGAGCCGGGGTCGGGGTGGTGCTGGCGCCGGGGTTGGTCGAGCCGGTCGGCTCCTCCGAGGGTCCCGTCGAGGGCTCCTCGGACGGCGTGGCGTCGGGACTGCCCAGGGCGACCGACGGCCCGGCCGAGGCCGAGGCGATCGGCACGCTGCCGAGCGGGCCGCTGCTGCCGCCGCAGGCGCCAACCAGGGCGGACCCGGCGAGCAGAACGGTGACGAGGGGGATGTGGCGGTGGCGGTTCATGGTCGAACCCTCCGTGTGGTGCGGTTCATCGATCCTCAGCATCGTCCCGGGAGATCGCCGCCGGATCGCCAGCGGGTAACTGTTCCGTCACGGGCAGGATGAGCTCGATCTCGAGCCCGCCGTCGCTTCGGTTGATCGCGCGGAGCCGGCCGCCGAGGAGAGTCGCATGCTCTGCGGCGATCGCAAGACCGAGGCCGCTGCCGCCGCGCCGGCTCGGGTCGGCCATGTAGAACCGCTCGAAGATCCGTCCGAGACGATCGGGCGGGACCCCGGGGCCGCGATCGAGGACGGCGATCCGGATCTCGTCGACGGTCGCCCGCAGCCGGACGACGACGAGCGCTCCCGGGGCGTGCTCGCGGGCGTTGTCGAGCAGGTTGCCGAGGATCCGCTCGAGCCGGCGGGGGTCCGTCTCGACCACGATCCGATCGTCCGGCAGCTCGAGGACGGCATCCCGCAGGCGAGCGGTCGCGACGTCGCGGATCAGGCGGCCGAGATCGATCGGCTGGAGGCGGACCTCCTCGCCCGCCGCGTCGAACCGCGACAGCTCCATCAGGTCCTCGACGAGCGAGCGCAAGCGGCCGATGTCGTGGACGACCAGCTCGCCGGTCCGGCGCGTCTCCGGCGGGAGGGCATCGAGATGGCCGTCCAGGAGTGACGCCTCGGCGACGAGGGCGGCGACCGGCGTCCGCAGCTCGTGGG
>DATAIW010000438.1:0-3060 GCA_036262455.1 Candidatus Limnocylindrales bacterium
GAGCTCCGTCCCGTCGGGCAGGGTCAGGTGGGCGTACCCGACGTCGATCGTCATGCCCCGGGCGCGCTCGTCGGGCAGCCGGTCGGCGTCGATCCCGGTCAGGGCCCGCAGCAGCGTCGTCTTGCCATGGTCGATATGGCCCGCGGTCCCGACGACGACGCTCACGGCCGGCCGCCGAGGACGGCCTCGACGATCGAGGCGAGTTCGCGGTCGCGCTCCGGTGCGACGGTCCGCAGGTCGAGGACGACCTTCCCGTCGGCGATCCGCCCGATCAGCGCCGTCCGCCCGCGGCGTCGGAGGGCCGCCAGCACTCGGTCAGCGGAGCCGCCCTGGATCGCGACGCCAATCGAAGGCAACGTCTGGCCGGGCAGGCTTCCCCCGCCGACCGCCGACCTGAGCTCGACCACGATGGCCCGGTCCCCGATCCACTCGACGACCTGCTCCGCTCGCTGCCGCAGGGCAACGACCGGGACGGCCATCGTCACCCAGACCGGGATCTGGCTCTCGGCCAGACCGGCGCGGTAGAGACCGAGGGTGGCGGCGACGCCGAGGAGCGTGGCCTTGTCCGGTCGCATCGCCCGGGCCAGTGGATCGCGCCGCATCCGAGCGATCAGGTCCGCCCGGCCGACGACGAGCCCGGCCTGCGGCCCGCCGACCAGCTTGTCGCCGCTGAACGTGACGATGTCGGACCCCGCGGCGAGGCGTTCGCGCGGCATCGGCTCGTGAACCAGCCCGAACCGCTCCGTTGGCAGGAGCGCCCCTGACCCGAGGTCGTCGATGACGATCGCCTCGTGGCGGTGGGCGATCTCCGCGACCTCGGCCGCGTCCGGCGTCTCGGTGAAGCCCGCCATCGTGAAATTGGATGCGTGAACGCGAAGGACGGCGTGGGCACGGCCTTCGACGAGCGGCGCTTCGTAATCCGCCGCGCGGGTCCGGTTCGTCGTCCCGACCTCGATGAGCTTCGCCCCGGCGCGCCGGACGATGTCCGGGATCCGCACGCCGCCGCCGATCTCGACGAGCTCGCCACGCGACACGACGATCCCGCCCCGCCGGGCGAGCCCGACGGCCAGGGCGAGGGCGGCCGCGTTGTTGTTGGTCACGAGCGCATCGTCGGCGCCGGTCAACGCGATCAGATGTTCCTCGGCGAGGCGGAACCGCGGGCCGCGTCGTCCGGTCTCGCGGTCGATCTCGAGCAACAGGTAGTCGACCGCGCCGCCGGCCATCTCGCCGGCCACCGACGGCCATGGCGCCCGTCCCAGGTTGGTGTGGATGATCACGCCGGTGGCGTTGATGACCGTGTCGACGGCGGACGTGATGTGCGCGTCCAGGCCGGCAAGGACGTCGTCGACGAGGTCGTCGACCGGACGGCCGCCGGCGCCCCCGGCGATCCTCCGTCGCTCGTCGGCGATCACTGTCCGGGCCATCTCGACGAGGACGTCATGGCTTCGTTCGGGGCCCGGACGCGCCTTCACGGCGTTCAGGACGCGCTCGACACTGGGCGGACGAGGGCGACCGACCGGCTGCGACGACATCGGACCTCCAGCGCGAGGGTGGCGGGAGCGCATGGGAGTCGAACCCACCACGCCGCGCCGAACGCAGCGTCACCGGTGTTGAAGACCGGGGGACCCACCGGGACCCCTCCGCTCCCTCGATCGCGATGGTAACGCGAGGTGTGGCGGACGCCAGTTCCCGGAGGGGAAGGCAGGCCGATGAGTTTCCGGCGCGGCCGACGTCCACATGGTTGGCGCCGGACGACAGGCTTCGTCGGGCGCCTCCGCTTGTCCGCCTATGATCCGCCGATGACGAGCGCCGAGGTCCCGACCCTGCCGCCGATCCGCCTGACCGAGCTCACCGACTGCGGCGGCTGCGCGGCGAAGCTCGGCGCGGACCTGCTCGCCGACGCCCTGAGTGGCCTCGGCGCCGCGGGGCCCGAGCCAGCCGAGCTGCTGGCGGGTCTCGAACGGGCCGACGACGCGGCGGTCTACCGGATCAGCGCCGAGCTCGCGATCATCGGCACGCTCGACTTCTTCCCGCCGCTCGTCGACGATGCCCGGACGTTCGGCGAGATCGCGGCCGCGAACGCACTGAGCGACGTGTTCGCGATGGGTGGCCGCGTCCTGTTCGCCCTCTCGATCGCGGCATTCCCGGAGGAGTTGCCGCGGGACACGATGGCGGCGATCTTCGACGGCGCGGCCGCCAAGGTCCGTGAGGCCGGCGGAACCCTCGCCGGCGGCCACACGATCCGCGATCCGGAGCCGAAGTACGGGCTGGCGGTCATCGGCGCGGCGCACCCGGATCGGCTGCTGCGCAAGGGTGGGGCGCGGCCGGGCGACACGCTCCTCCTGACCAAGCGACTGGGCACGGGCCTGCTCGTCAGCGGCCACCGCGAGGGCAAGACCGCGGCGGCCGATCTCGTCGCGGCGGTGGACCAGATGCGGACGTTGAACCGGGCCGCCTCCGAGGTGCTCGTCGCCCGAGGGGTCTCGGCGGCGACCGACGTGACCGGCTTCGGCCTGCTCGGGCACGGGTTCGAGATGGCTCGCGGCTCCGGGACGCGGTTCGTCTTCGAGGCGGCCTGCCTTCCGGCCCTCGGTGGGGCGCTCGAGCTCGCGGCCGCCGGCGTCGAGACCGGCGGCACCGCCCACAACCGGCGGTTCGTCGGACCCGTCCTGAGCGTGGCCGACGGGGTCACACCCGAGCTCGTCGCGCTTGCCCACGACCCGCAGACCTCGGGCGGGCTGCTCGCCGCCATTGCGCCAGAGCGGCTGGCCGCGGTCAGGTCCGGTCTTGCCGACGCTGGCGTCGAGCACTGGCTCGTCGGGCGGGTCGAGGCGATCGACGGCGGCGTGCCCGGCGGTGTGCCCGGCGTCGCCCTGGCGTGATCGTCGCCCTGATCCCGGGCTACAACGAGGCACCGCGCATCGGCGCCGTGGTCGAGGCGGCGCACCGGCTCCTGCCGGTCCTCGTGGTCGACGACGGCTCCACGGACGCGACCGGGGACGAGGCTCGCGCCGCGGGCGCGAACGTGATCGAGCAGCGTCCGAACCAGGGCAAGGGCGC
>DATAIW010000439.1:0-1540 GCA_036262455.1 Candidatus Limnocylindrales bacterium
CCGAACTTCCTCGACCCGAAGGGCGACGGCCGGATGGTGATGGGCCAGATCTTCGACGCCTCGAAGGGGATGCTCCCCTGGTAAGGCTGTCGAATGCAATCGCGAAGCCGCGATGCGGCTTTGTGATGCCTCGTTCGGTCAGGGCTCCTCGACCCGGTCGATCGTGGTCGTCACGCCGGCAGCGTCGATCGCGTCGACCACGCTGATCGCGACGCCGAATGGCCTGGGCTTCTTGTTATTGCACGGAACGTCGATCGAGATCACGTCGGCGCGGTAGCCGGCGAGGGTCGGTGCCAGGCTGACGGTCGCACTGACGGTGCAACCCGTCCCGTCCCAAGCGAGGGCCAGGCGGTGGAGGTCGTTGTCGGGGTTCCAGATCGTGACGGCGGATCGGTCCGCGGAGCCCGGTCGGATGTCGTCATCGCGGGCTACGCAGCCGCCGACAGCGCCGACGACGAACTCGACCCGGACGTCGAACGGCTCCGTCGACGCGTCCGGACCAGTACCGGCTTCCGGCCCGATCTGGCAGTCGATTGCCCCCGGCTCGAGCCGGACGCCATCGACGACGGACGGGGTCGGGGCCGCCGTAGAGCTCGGATCCGGGTCGGCGCTCGCGCATTGCGGCGCGTCGGGCAGGAGCGCGCCGATGTTGGGCCAGGTGCCGTAGTCGCTCGGATCGTACGGGTGGGTGTCGACCTGGCCGGCGGTGTCGATGTCAACGAAGACGTGCGCCTCGGCCCCGAGCGCGATCTCGGAGATCACCCGGCACGACACCGGATCGAGGACCGCGACGGTCGTCGCGACCGGCTGGAGATCGGATCGGCGGATCAACCCGTCGGTGCCGGCCGCGAGGCCCACGTACGAGACCGCTCCGTCCGACGTGGCGCGGACGACGAAATCGATCCCCGACCACGGGTTCTCCGTTCGGATCGACGAGCCCCTCGGAGCACGGATCAACTGGCAGCCGGTGAGTCCGAGCGACGCCGCAAGGAGCAGCGCAGCGACCCAGGTGCCTCGGCGACGCGATCGAGCGGAACGGGACAACATGGAGCGCCTCCGCGACCGGGTGACGACGAGCGGTCGCGCGCCGCCCGACCGCCCGGGCTCGGACGGCTCACCGCCGCGTGCCGTGACTCTGCCCGCCACGGCGCGGTGCGCACTACAGCAGACCAGCGAAGAGGTCGTCCTCGGGCTTCGTCGTCTCGACCGTCGACTCGCGAAGGATGTACGCCTCCCTTGGCCAGTGCTCCTTCCAGCCGGCCTCGCCGAAGACCATGAAGCCGCTGTCCATGGAGATCTGGGTGACGTGGCGCTGGATCGCCCGCCACTTGCGGTCGATCGGGTCACCGGAGATGTCGACCCAGGTCGTGATGTCGTCGTCCGGGACCAGCATCTTGGCGAGGAACTTCTCGTGCTCGGCGATCTGCTCCGGCGTCGCGTCCTCCGGCGGGTCCCAGAAGCTCGGCTTGCCGGCTTCCTTCATCGCCTCGCGTATCGCCTCGCGGACCGACGCCGGGATCGCCGTCTCGTAGAGCTTCGA
>DATAIW010000440.1:0-3365 GCA_036262455.1 Candidatus Limnocylindrales bacterium
CCTCCGCGCCGGCCACCGGACCGGGAAGCGCCCACCACTGGGCCTGCGACGCCGCGTTGATGATGTCCGTCAATGCCTCGCTGAGGCCGGGTGGCGCCGCTGCTCCATCGGCCGTGGCCCGGGTCCAGCGCTCGATCACGAGCCGGTCCCAGAACGGGAGATGAGCGAGCAACGATCCGATCGTCCAGCCGGGCATCGCCTCGAGGATGTGCTCCCGAGGTGTCAGCCGGTGGACGATCTCCACGAGCCGTTCACGTTCCGCGTCATTCGTCGTCACGCGACCGTCCTCCGTTGTCTGTCGGCGTCTTCCAGCACCCAGCATGGCGTGGGGACCTGGAGGCCGCGCCGTCCGGGCATCGCCACCGTCATTCGCCGAGCCGCACGTCGACGCCCGCCCTGATCGGTAGCGCCGGAGGGAGCGGCATGTCGCGCAACGTCCGGACGCGCGAGAACCAGACGACCGCGACGGCCACGAAGCCGCCCGCGCCACCGACGAAGATCGCCGCCCGGACGCTGATGGTCGCCGCGACGATCCCGCCGACGATCGTTCCGACAAGCATGGCCGCCAGCGACAGGACGTGCATGCTCGCGCCGACCCGGCCGAGCGCCCGGTCGTCGACGGTCGTCTGGCGGATCGAGACCGCGACGACGTCGAAGGCGGTCAGGGCACTGTCCGAGAGCAGCTGCTGGACGAGCAGGAACGCCAGCCCGACGATCGATGCGTCCGGCGCAAAGGCGATCGCGAGGTTGCCCGTCGCGACCACCACCAGGGCCGCGACGAGGAACCGCCCGACGCCGAGCCGGCGGACGCCGCGGTTCACCGCGAGGGCCCCGATGAACGAGCTGGCCCCACCGACCGCGGCCACGAGCCCGATGACGCCGGGCGAGAACCCGAGCTGGGTCGCGAAGACGAAATAGGTCGCGCCGAACACGCCCCAGAACGCGGCAACCGCGGCGTCGCCGAGGGCGAGCGGGCGAAGGATCGGGTCGCGGAAGGTCAGCCGCAGACCCTCCCGGATCTCGTCGAGGATCGGCTCATGGCCGCCGTCAGGCACGATCACCGCGGGTTCGTGGGTCCGGATCCGCCCGAGCAGGACCGCCGACACGACGAATGAGACCGCATCGAGGGCGATCGCGATCGGGGCGGTCAGCAGCTGGATCAGCCAGCCGCCGGCACCGAACCCGATGAACTCGGCGGCGGATCCACTGGCGGTCAGGGTCGAGTTGGCGGACACCAGGCGGTCGCGACCGACGACCGTCGGCAGGAACGCCCGGTCGGCGACGTCGAAGAAGGTCGTCAGGACCGCCGCGCCGAAGGCGACGATGACGAGCTGCGGCAGCCCGAGCACCCCGCCGAGCGCCGCGAGCGGGATGCTCCCGAGCAGGACAGCCCGTCCGAGGTCGGCCGCGACCATCACCGGCCGCCGCCGTCGCCGATCGATCCAGGCGCCGGCGACGAGGCCGAGCGTCAACCCGGCGACCAGCTCCGCGCCGCGGATCAGGGCGACCTCGGGGGCTCCGGCGCCGAGGACGAGGATCGCGGTGAACGGCAGCGCCGAGCGGGTGATGAAGGAGCCGAGCATCGAGACCGTCGCGGCCGCCCACAGCCGGACGAAATCGCCCTCGTGCCAGAGACCGGGGATGCGTCGTCCGAACATCGGGCAAGCCTAATCGGCCGGGAGAGGGCCGCCGCGTGGCGCGGCGAGGTCTCGTCACGGGGCGCAGACTGATCGGGCCGCTCATTGACTCGCTCGCTGAGTCAGATTCCGGCTCAGCATGCAGAGCTCGGTCGCGACCCGGACCCGGGCGAGCGTGCTGCGGGCGGAATTGACTCAATGGCCGAGTCGGCGGGAGCCGGCCCCGAGCAACGGCAACGACAGCCGTCGCCTGCCGTGCGGGTCGCGCCGGGCCATGCGCTACACTTTCCGGGCCTCGGTGCGCCAGAACTCGTGCACCACCCGATCGTCGTCGCCGGCGCGGCACGCCGTTCGGTCCACTTCCACGCTGGAGTCCCACCCGAACCGTGTTCGACAGCCTGAGCGAGCGCCTGCGCAAGACCCTGTCCGACCTGACCGGCCGCGGCCGCGTCAGTGAGGCGGACGTCGATGCCGCGATGCGCGAGATCCGGCTCAGCCTCCTCGAGGCGGACGTCAACTTCAAGGTCGTCAAGGATTTCGTCGGGCGCGTCCGGGAGCAGGCCGTCGGCGCCGAGATCCTGCAGAGCCTGAGCGCCGGCCAGCAGATCGTGAAGATCGTCAACGACGAGCTGGTCGCCCTGCTCGGCGCCGGCGACCGGACCTTCCACCTGACCGGAAACCCGGCCGTCGTGGCGATGGTCGGGCTCCAGGGCTCGGGCAAGACGACCTCATCGGCCAAGCTGGCCCGCCATCTCGTTCGCCAGGGCCGCCGGCCGCTGCTCGTCGCCGCGGACCCCTATCGACCCGCTGCCGCCGACCAGCTCGAGACGCTCGGCAAGGCGCTCGACATCCCCGTCCATCGGGCGCCGGTCGGAACCTCGGTCGTCGACATCGCCCGCGGCGGTGTCGAGGCAGCCCACCGCCTCGCCCGCGACGTCGTCATCCTCGATACGGCCGGCCGCCTGAGCGTCGACCAGGCGCTGATGGACGAGATCGCCGCGGTCAACGCCGCGGTGAAGCCCGTCGAGACCCTCCTCGTCGTCGATGCGATGACCGGCCAGGAAGCGGTCGCGGTCGCGACCGCGTTCAAGGCCGCGGTCCCGCTGACCGGCCTGATCCTGACCAAGATCGACGGCGATGCCCGCGGCGGCGCCGCGCTCTCGATCAGCGCCGTCACCGGCCTGGCCGTCAAGTTCATGGGGACAGGCGAGAAGACCGACGCGCTCGAGGTCTTCCACGCCGACCGCCTCGCCGGCCGGATCCTCGGCATGGGCGACGTCATGACCCTCGTCGAGCGCGCCCAGGAGCACGTCGACGCCGGCCAGGCCGCCAAGCTCGAGGAGAAGCTCCGCAAGTCGCAGTTCACGCTCGAGGACTTTCTCGAGCAGATCCAGCAGGTCCAGAAGATGGGTCCGATGGGCCAGCTGATGGGGATGATCCCGGGCATGGGCGGAATGGCCAAGCAGGCCCAGGAGGCCGTCGATCGGGGCGACCTGCGGCGGGTCGAGGCCATCATCCGGGCGATGACGCCGCGCGAGCGACGCGACCCGGCGATCCTCAACGGCTCGCGTCGGCGCCGGATCGCGGCCGGTGCCGGGACCGACCTGACCGAGGTCAACCGACTGATCAAGCAGCACGCCGAGTTGTCGAAGCTGATGAAGCAGCTCAGCGGCGGTGGTGGCCGCAAGGCCGCGATGGCCGGCCTGATGGGCCGGCGGTAAGGGGAGG
>DATAIW010000441.1:0-3211 GCA_036262455.1 Candidatus Limnocylindrales bacterium
GCCCTGCGTGGCTGGAACCACACGCGCTCGTTGTTGGCGGCGAGCTCGGCGAGGAAGTCGACGGCCTCGGGACGAAAGCCTGTGAACGGGGCGGATGCGACGGCCATGGCGTGGTCTCCTGAACGCGGCGTGCCGTCGATCGTACGCCCGCCGGCTTATCCGTCGATTGCGCCCATGACGAGCCCGGCATTCAGACCGCCGAAGCCGAACGACGTCGACAGGATCCGCCGGTAGGTTCCCTTCCGGCCCTCCCGCAAGAGACCCGGCAGCAACGCGCCGACATCGGGATCGACGACCTCGAGGTTGGCGGATCCGGGCACCCAGCCGTCGCGGATCGCGAGAGCGCAGATCGCTGCCTCGATCGCGCCCGAGGCGCCCAATGGATGCCCGTACAGCGCCTTCGTTCCGCTCACGGGCACCGTGGCCGCCCGCTCGCCGAGGGCGAGCGCGATCGCCCGAGCCTCCGCGATGTCGCCGAGCGGAGTCGACGAGGCATGGGCGCTGACCCAGTCGATCTCGTCCGGCCCGACTCCGGCGTCGGCGAGCGCCTCCACGGCGGCTCGCCCCGCCTCGCGACCGTCGGCCCGCGGTTGGACCATGTGGAACGCATCCGAGGTCGCCGCATAGCCCATGACCTCGGCGAACGGCTCGGCGCCGCGCGCCCGGGCGACGTCCTCGGCCTCGAGCACCAGGAGCGTCGCACCCTCGCCCATGACGAAGCCGTCACGGCCCGCGTCGAACGGCCGGCAGGCATGGGCCGCATCGTCGTTCCGGCTGTCCGACAGCGCCCGGATGATGTCGAACGCCCCGAACGCGAGCGGACTCAGCGGCACCTCGGCGCCGCCGGCGATCGCCGCGTCGATGTCGCCCGCCCGGATCGCCCCGAGGGCCTCGCCGATCGCGACCGCGCCCGAGGCGCACGAGTTGGCCGTCGAGAGGATCGGCCCACGGACCCCGAGGGCGATCCCGAGGTTCGCCGGCGCCGCTCCACCGAACACCGCGAGGGCGAGGTTCGGCGCGACCGCCTTGATCCCGCGCTCGAGGTAGCGCTCGTGCTGCTCCTCGGCGTAAGCGATCCCACCGAGGGCGCTGCCGAGATAGATCCCGATCCGCTCGGCCGCCGCGCCGCCGTCCTCGCCAGGGCGGAGACCGGCGTCGTCGAGGGCGAGCCGGCCCGCGACGAGCCCGAACTGGCTGAATCCGTCGAGCTGGCGGGCTGTCTTGGGCGGCATCCAGGCCGCCGGGTCGAAGTCGTCGATCTGGGCGGCGACCTGGCTCCTGAACGGTGACGGGTCGAACCGATCGATCCGCCGGACCGGCGACACCCCGGCTCGCAGCCCGGCGCGGAACGCGTCGCGGCCCGTGCCGATGGCGGTGATCGGGCCGATCCCGGTGATCCAGACGCGGCGAAGGGTGCGGCTCATGCTGGTGGGTACGTCAACGGGGGCTCGACGGACCGATCGACGGCCGCGACCGCCTCCGCCAGGACGCGCAACGTGGCCAGCGTCCGGCCGGCGATCGGCCGGGTGAACAGGCGATCGATGAACGCGGCCCAGCCGGGGACGCGCGGCCGGAAGTCGTGCTCGATGTCGACCCGGCACGTGCCCCCGGGGCGATCGTCGATGCGCCACGTCACGTCCATCCCGCCGGTCGCGCCACCGCGGTGGACGAAGCGCAACCGGCGCTCGACCGGCTCCGACCACGTCAGCGAACGCCAGGCGACCGGCAAGCCGAGGCCGAGGACCGGCAGCAACGGTCGCCGGGCGACGAACCTGACGACCAGCCGCCCGGCCTCGTCGGCCGCGCCGGCCCGCCGTGCCGCGACGTAGTGGGGCAGGAGATCCGGCCAGCGCTCGACATCGCGGGCCAGCCGGAACACGAGATCGGCCGGAGCCGCGATGTCGATCCCGATCGTGCTCCTCACCCGAGCGCGCCGGGCAGGGCGAGCTCGATCGCGTGGCGGGCGACGCCGACGATCCGGAGGTCTCGCAGCTCGTCCGGTCGGAACCAGGCGCAGGTGTCGGTCGAGCCATCGATCTCGTCGCGGAGCGCGCCGCCGATGGGCGTGATCCGGTAGAGCAACCCGACGAAATGGAGGTCGGCCCCGCCGGCCGCCCGGGAGTGAGGGTAGACCTTCGAGAAGATGCCGAGGACGTCATCGATCCGGCCGATCAGCCCGGCCTCTTCCTGCAGCTCGCGGAGGACCGCGTCGTCGGGATGCTCGCCATATTCGACCCCACCGCCGGGCAGCGTCCATGCGCCGGCCTCGACCTCGTCGGCCGACAACCGACACAGCAGGATCCGACCGTCGCCGTCGACGGAGACCGCATACGACCCGAGCCGCGTCCGCGCTGACGGCGGGTGATCCTGGCCCTCCGGATCGCCCGGCGTCAGGCCGGACTCAGGACGATCGACGGCGCTCACGGCCGCAGGAGCCCGAGCAGGAAGCGCGGATCGAAGGCTCTCGAGGCCGGCACCAGGTCGCCCATCACGAGGCCCATCGTCTCACGGACCGCGGGACGGGTCGCGAGGCGGCGAGCCGCGTAGTCGAACGCGGCCGGCAGCTCGAGGAATGCCTGGACCAGGAGGCTGACGACGTCCTTCGAGCGCGTCCGTCGGGCGAGGCTCCGATCGTAGGCAGCGAGCGCGCCTGTCTCACCCCCGAGGTGGTGGTCCACCGCGTCGACGGCCAGCGCCGCCGACCGCAGGGCACGCTGGAGGCCCTCGCCCGTGAACGGGTCGAGAAAGCCTGCCGCGTCGCCGACCAGGAGCCAATCCCGGCCGGCTCGCCGTGCGACACGGGCCCCGACCGGGGCCGCGCCCTCGATCGAGTCGCGGATCTCCGGCTCCGACCAGGACACCGGATCGTCGCTCGCCGCCGGGATCGCGGCCATCACGGCCCGGGCGACCGCGGCCGCGCCCTCGGCCCGCAGCCGCGCCCGCCAGCGCCCGCTCGCGAGCACGATCCCGACGTTGACCCGTCCGCCCGGGACCGGCGCCAGCCCGACATAGCCGCCGTCGAACACGACCATCCGCGCGTCGCGGACCGCGTCGGGGTCGGGATCGGCGACGTGGAACGTCAGCGCCGTGCGGCCGCCGAGCGGCGGCCGCCGCGCGACGCTCGCATCGCGCGCGACGACCGAGCGCAGCCCGTCGGCCCCGACGACCACGTGCGCGCTGAGGGTGCCGCCGCCCGCCAGCGTCGCGGTTC
>DATAIW010000442.1:0-2118 GCA_036262455.1 Candidatus Limnocylindrales bacterium
GAGGCCATCGCCGCGCCCAACGTGAGGGTCATGAGCGCGGCGCCGGCCAGGAGCGCGAGCGCACGAGTGCGGATGCCCATGACCCCGGTCGGGGTGCCAATTCGAACCGTGTTCATTGCGGGTCTCCCAGGTTGCGGTGCACCGCGGGCCAGGTTCGCCACAGACGCGGATCGTCGGCGTCGTGGCTACCCTCCGCCCGCGCTGGTCAGTCCTGACGCGGCATGGCCCTCCTTCGGGATGGCATTCGGTCTCCCCTGGGGTTGGAGTCGTCGTTGACGGACGTCAGCCGGCCGGGCTGAACGTGCCGGTGTTCGGGTCGTAGATCTCGGCCGAGGCGAGCGGAGCCACGTCGCCATAACCTGCGGTCACGAGGACGCGGCCGTCGGCGAGCAAGGTGGCTCCGTGGTAGGTCCGCGCGTCGGTCATCGAGCCGGTCGGGCTGAACTTGCCCACTTTCGGGTCGTACAGCTCGGCCGAGTCGAGGAACTGAGGGTTGTTCGCGTACACCCGGCCGTGGGCCAAGCCTCCAGCGATCAGGACGCGACCGTCGGAGAGCAGGGTGGCGGTTTGGTAGACGCGCCCGACGGTCATCGCGCCGGTCGGGCTGAACTTGCCCGTCCTCGGGTCATACAACTCGACCGACGCGAGACTGGGGTTGGCGCCGCCGAAGGTGACGCCGCCGGTGATCAGGACACGACCGTCGGAGAGCAGGGTCGCCGCGTGATAGGCGCGCCCGTCAGGCATCGTGCCGGTCGTGGTGAAGCTGCCGGTCCTCGGGTCGTAGACCTCGGCCGAGGCGAGGAACGGGCCGCTGTCAGTCCAGGCGGCCTGGTCGCCGCCGGCGATCAGGACGCGGCCGTCGGCGAGCAGGGTGGCGGTGTGAAAACCGCGGGCCATCGCCATCGAGCCAGTCGGGCTGAACGTGCCGGTCTTCGGGTCGTACAGCTCGGCCGAGGCGACGGCATGGGAGCCGGCGTCGTTGCCTCCGACGATCAGGACGCGACCGTCGGCAAGCCGGGTCGCGGTGTGGTCCTCGCGACTGGTCGTCATCGAGCCGGTCGGGCTGAACGTGCCGGTGTTCGGGTCGTACAGCTCGGCCGAGGCGAGGTAGGTGGCGCCGGCGGCAACCCAGCTCCCGACTCCACCTCCGGCGATCAGGACGCGACCGTCGGAGAGCAGAGTTGCGGTGTGCAGGCCGCGAGCCGACGCGAGCGAGCCGGTCGGCCTGAACGTGTCAGTCCGAGGGTCGTAGAGGTCGGCTGACGCAAGATTCCCATCCCCGTTGTCGAAGCCCCCGGCGACGAGGACCCGACCGTCGGCGAGCAGCGTGGCCGTGTGGATCTGTCGCCCGGTACCCAGCAGTCCGGTCGGGCTGGGGCGAGACGTCGGCGTCGGGCCTGGCTCGCTCGGACCGGCGCTCGGCACGGGTGTCGGGCTCGGGCCGCCGACCACGGACTGACCGGGCCGGAGCAGCGACAGCGCGCCACCAACCGCGAGCACGCCGACGATCGCCGCCGCGGCGACAGACCAGCGGACGGACGCTCGCCCGCTGGTGAACCACCGCGGCACGCGAGAAGCGCGCCTCCGCGAGATCGAGGGGAGGGCGGCCAGGACGATCTCGAGCACCTGGCCGGGGGCATGCCGTGGGTCGTCTTCAAGCCAGTCGGCGATGCGCTGGTCGAAGAGCGGATCGGTCGATCCGGTCATGCCAATCGCTCCTCAGAGGTCGCCCGGGCGCGACCCTCAGCGTCGAGCACCATCCGCAGCTGGCGAACCGCGTAGTGAAGGCGGGACCGGACCGTCCCGACGGGGATCCCGAGGGTGGTCGCGATCTCGGTCAGCGGATACCCGAGGTGGTGATGGAGGACGACGACCGCGCGCTGTTCCGGTGACAGCCCGCGGAAGGCGCGGTCGAGGTCGTCTCGCGCGGCGACCGAGCTCGCGACATCCGGCGATGTCGGCGGATCGATCTGGAGAATCCGGATCCGGGCGGCCCAGCGGCGCTGGCCGCGGGCCTCCGCGTAGCAGGCATGGACGACGAGACGGTGGAGCCAGGCGTCGAAACGGTCGAGGTCGCGGAGGGTGGCGAAATCGCGCCAGACGCCAAGCAGGGCCTGC